>JACCRD010000107.1 GCA_013813755.1 Acidobacteriota bacterium
ACATTAAACTCCAAAAAATTGCCAGAAAATTGAAAGTTGAAATTCAGGGCGATGAAAATACTTTAATTTCTAACGTTACGCACGATTCAAGGCAAGCCGGGGCTGGCTCGCTTTTTGTCGCCGTCAAAGGTTTGACCGTTGATGGACATCGATTTATCCCGGATGTTATGCGGCGTGGCGCAATTGGCGTTATTTCCGAATCTGAAATGCCCGTAAATTTTCGGGGCGTGTGGCTAAAAGTTGAAAATTCACGTCGGGCGCTGGCGCAAGCTGCCGCCGTTATCTACCAGAATCCGTCTCACGACTTGGATTTAGTCGGTATTACAGGCACTAACGGAAAAACAACAACTACTTATCTAATGTTTGCGCTGGCAGAGGCAAACAAAATTGAAAGCGCGATGTTGACAACGGTCGAATATCGAATCCGGGATAAAAGCGAACCGGCGGTTCGGACAACTCCCGAAGCCTCCGACACGAACAAATTTTTGCGGCGCGCGGTTGATGAAAATTGCCGTATGGCGGTGATGGAGACTTCATCGCAGGCGCTTGACCTTCATCGCTGCGATAATTTACGTTTTAAGGCAGCGGTTTTTACCAATTTAACGCGCGACCATCTGGATTATCATTTAACGATGGAAAATTATTTTGCCGCCAAGAAACGTCTGTTTGATGGGAGCTTAGGCGAAAAACCAATTGCATCCATCATTAATATCGATGACGAATGGGGTATTAGACTTGCTGATGAATTAAAATCTCAAAATCAGAAGGTTGTTACTTTCGCGCAAAATAATTTAGCGGATTTAACCGCTAAAAACATTGAAGTGTCTCTATTGAAAGGCACTTCCTTCTTACTTAAAACTCAAACAAATGAGCTTCAGATAAACTCTCCTCTAATCGGCAAGCCACACGTTTATAATATGTTAGCCGCCGTATCTGTCGCTCTTGAACTCGGTTACGATTTAGATTTGATCGTTGACGGATTGAAAACCTGCATCGGCGCGCCGGGAAGATTTGAGCGCGTTCCGCACGAAGGTGATTTCGCGGTCGTCGTTGATTACGCGCATTCAGATGACGCGCTTCTAAACACTCTAAAAACCGCCCGTGAATTAACAGAGGGGAAAATTATTACGGTTTTTGGATGCGGCGGCGACAGGGATAAAACAAAGCGCGTACCGATGGGTTTGGTGGCTGGAAAACTTAGTGATTTGGTAATTATTACTTCAGATAATCCCCGCACCGAAGATCCCCTGAAAATAATTTCACAAATTGAAAACGGTTTAAAGAAAACTACTTGCTCTTATTTAGCAATTTCCGACCGGCGTGAAGCAATTTACCAGGCAATAAAAGCGGCAAATCCAAATGACGTAGTCTTAATAGCGGGAAAAGGTCACGAAACTTACCAGATGATTGGCAGTGACAAATTTCATTTTGACGACCGAGAGATAGCCATTGAGGCGTTAAATAGAATTAATGACTGATAATTACCCGCTTTCTTAATTTACACAGATTATTCGCTCGATGGCTGTCTGTTTCCTTTTGTTAAAAAATAATAAACCGGCAAACCAAGCGCGATTAAGAAAATTCCGGCAAAAGATTGAAACGGATTGGTGATCAGAGTATTGACAAGCAGCCAGCCGGCGACGAGTAAAAACAAAATTGGCACAACCGGGTAACCGAAAGCCTTGTACGGTCTTTCCGCATCAGGAAATTTCTTTCTGAAAACAAAAACGGACGCGGTGACGAGCGCGTAAAATATCCACGAACCAAATATTACATAATCGGTCAGGGTGTCGAACGAACCGGAAATCGCTAAAAGACAAGCCCATAAACCCTGTACTATCAAAGCGCCGATCGGGACGCGCGTCCCTTCCGAAAGTCTGCCCAAAGATTGAAACATCAAACCGTCCTGCGCCATCGCATACGGCACACGCGCACCTGTTAAAATTGAGGTGTGCAGCGTTCCGATCGAAGAAGCCATTAAGCCTGCCGTCATCAAAACAATCGCGCCGGCACCCAAAAACCGAATCGAAACTTCTCTCGCTACTGAAGAATCTTTTGAAACGCTGGCAATTTGTGTCGGGTCAAGCACATAAAAATATGCGAAGTTGACAAAAACATACAATAAAACAATGAGAATCGTTCCACCGATTAAAGCAATCGGAATGTTGCGCTGCGGATTTTTCACTTCTCCGGCAATTAGAGTTAAATTATTCCAACCGTCGTAACCCCAAAGCGCGCCAAGCATCGCCGCGCCAAAACCAGCGGCGAAACTGTATCCGGCAGTTCCGTATTTGACTGAATCCGCGACACTTTCACACGTTCCGCCGGAATTGACCATTGAAAGGTGTGAGAAATTACCGTCTGCTAAGAAAAACGCTCCGAATCCGACGAGCAAAATTAAACCGATTTTAATAATCGTAAAATATGTTGCTAATTGACCGGCAACAGAAACCGAAGCGCAGTTGATTGTTGTAATTATGACAATCATCATTACGGCTATAACCTGCAAAGATGTTAGTTCATATTGATAGCCAAAAATATTGGTCTCAAGTAGAGTTCTTTTCAGAGTGCCGCCTAAAAAATCATTGAGAAAAATTGCAAATGCGACGGCAACCGAGGCTTGGGCACCGGTTTTGCCGACAAAAATCAGCATCCATCCATAAAGAAAACTCCAGAGGCGTCCGTAAGCGTCGCGCAAAAAAACATATTCACCACCCGCTTCAGGCTTCATTGCGGAAAGTTCGGCGTAGGTGAGCGCGCCTGCCAGGGACAAAACTCCGGCTGCCACCCACGCGAAAATAACCCAGGTCGGGCTGCCGACATTGCACGTCATAACTCTCGCCTTGAGGAAAACGCCTGTCCCGATAACATTCCCTAAAATTATCGAAATTGCCGCAATTAACCCGAGACCGCGGATTAAAGTATTCCTATTTATTGAATCTGAAACCATAAATTTGTTTTTTATAAAATTTGAAATTCAGATTAACACGTCTGAAATAAATGCCAAATCATATTTTTATATTATGCGACCGGATTTGATTTAATTTAAGATTGAAACAAATAAAATGCGCGAAATAAAAATTTCTTCCGACAATTTAGTTTTGTCACTGCTTTCAATTTCAGAATCTGCAAATGTTTGTATTCTGGACGCCTGCAACGATTTTTATGCGAATTCAAATCTTTTAATTGCTGGCATAAATCCAGTGGAATCGCTGCAATTTTCCGAAGATAACGCCGAACAAACGCTCGAAAATTTTGATAAAAAAATCGCTCAGTCTAATCTCGCCGGAATCTTTACAATCGATTATGATTTCGGTCTAAAACTTGAAAAAATTGCTTCCGGATCAAAGAAATTAGATTCATTCTCACAACCCGACATTTTTCTCGCGCTCTTTGAATGCCTGCTTATTCACGATTATCGAACCCATCAAACTTTTTTGGACGGAAATGCTAAAAAGTTTGACGGAGTAATTGAACGAATTTTACAAAATCAAATTCACGAAAATAATAAAATTACCGAAAAAGTTCGCGCAAAAATCAATATCAAATCAAACTTTACCAAAAAAAACTATCTTCAGACAGTTAAAAAAATTCAGGAATACATCTCTCGCGGCGACTCTTATCAAACAAATTTGACTCAGCAGTTTCGCGCCAAACTGCCAAAAAACCTGACTGCTCAAAAAATTTTCTGGCAGTTGAAAAAGGATCATCCAGCCCCATTCTCCGCTTTCATCAAAAGATCTGACGATACAGTGATCAGCGCTTCCCCGGAAAGATTTTGCACCGTTAAGAATCAGATTATTTTTTGCTCACCGATCAAAGGAACGCGACCGCGCGGAAAATCGGCTGCGGAGGATGAACATTTGAAACGCGAACTTTTAAGCAGCGAAAAAGACCGCGCCGAAAATATCATGATTGTTGATTTGCTGCGCAATGATATTGGAAAAGTTTGTCGTTACGGTTCCGTTGAAGTTGAAAACCTTTGTAGCCTGGAAACTCATCCGACTTATCATCATTTGGTTTCGACAATGCGCGGAGAATTAAAAAATAATTTAAGTTTCGGCGAAATTATTAAAGCGATTTTCCCGTGCGGTTCAATAACCGGAGCACCAAAAATTCGCACAATGCAAATTATTGATGAACTCGAAAGCGCTAGCCGAGGACTTTCGATGGGCGCGATCGGTTACGTCGGATTTGATAAAAATTTAGAAATGAGCGTAGCGATTCGCACCTTGACAATCAAAAATAACCAAGCCATTTTCAATGTCGGCGGCGGCATTGTAATTGACAGTGATCCCGAATCCGAATACGAAGAAACGCTGGTTAAAGCGCAGGCAATTTTTTCCGCTCTGGGAGTTGATAAAACTTTTATTTAGTCATTTAATAAAAACCGATCAAGTTGCAACCTTAAACCGTAATTACAAAGAAACCTTCGTTTTTTATAAATCGTTCGGATAAATTTAACTAAAACGGGAACATATTTTATTTTTTGGTGTCTAAATAATCATTACTCAGGAGGAAAAGTTAATGGATGCTAAACCAAATATAAATATCACGCCGCTGATCGATGTTTTGCTCGTTTTACTGATTATTTTTATGGTCATCGCGCCCACCAAATCAACTGATTTCAAGGCTCAAATCCCGCAGCTGTCCCAAAATACCGCAATTCCCAACCCATATACTTTAGTGGTTTCGCTCAATTCTGATTCGACTCTGGAATTAAATAATCAAAATAATTTCGGAACAATAAATGAACCAAAAATGCTGGTTGAATGGCTTCGACAGATATTTCAGGAAAGAACCGAAAATTTGGTTTACACAGATCAAAGCCAAATGGCTAAAAATTTATCAATTGATGAAAAAATTCAAAAAACAGTTTTTATCAAAGCTCCGCAGTCGGTTGATTATGGCAGCGTCGTAAAAATTATCGACGCGGTAAAAATTGCTGGAGCGAATCCAATCAGCCTGCAAATTGATGATTTGAAATAGAATATATTATTGTAAGCTACTCATCTGCGATCAGCGTTTCGCTCTAAGATCTTCTTTTTAGAGCTTTTTTTGTGTTATAATTTTTCTCAAACTTAAAATATTTTCTGACAATTCGATTAATTTTTTCCACAAATGTTTTTTTGTAAATGGTGAATTATTACAAAGTTCTGAAAATTTCACCAAAAGCTTCCAATGCGGAAATAAAATCCGCATATCGTCGTCTCGCGCGAAAACTGCACCCGGATATTAACAACGATCAGGATAATAATTCCGCCGAATTTACAAAAATTACCGCTGCTTATGAGATTTTGGGTAATCCACAGGAGCGCGCTAATTATGACAAGCAACTATTAAAAGCTCAATACAAAAACAGTTCGGAGGGCGATACCGTTTTTTCTTCAGAAAACGCCTACGCTCGCCGCTGGCGGCAGATGGCTTACGAGCGGCGTTACAATGAAATCATCGATCGAATGATTGCCGATGAGCGACGTGAATCGATGGCTTTACAGAAAATCATTTTCCCTCTGGTGGCTTTGTTTCTTTCAACCTGTTTTATAGCGATTTTCAAACCGGTAATTTTTATCAATTTACACCCGATTGGAAAAATTATTTTAATATCTCTTTTTGTCATCGGATTGTTTCACTTATTCAGCCGTTTGAAAGCCGCTTTTGAAAAATATACTTACAGCGGCGAAAACGTTCGCGATTCAATTTTAGAAAAAACCGAGACCGAGAAAAAGCCATACACTCGCTTAACCGCCGTCTGTTTTTTAATATTTGGCTTTGGTATTAGTTTGGCTTCCGGACTTTTGATCGGAAATTATTTACAATTTTTCACGATTGCCACGATGCCCGCTTTTTTCTCTTCGACTCTAAAGCCGGAGTTTGTTTTCTATCCGCCGATTTTTGTTTTGCTGGTTGACGCGATTCACGCATTTGTTTCCCGATTCGAGTAAAATGTCTCTGCTTGACATTAATTAGCACAATCTTTACAATTCATAGTTTCTTTAACAAACAGAAATTATTTTTATTTTATTATAAAACGGAGCAATCGATGCCAAATCATAAATCTGCAATCAAACGAGTTAAACAAAACGAAAAGCGTCGCGCCATTAATCGGGGCAATCGCGGGAGTCTGCGAACTCAAATCAAAAAACTTCGTCTCGCATTGGCGGATAATAACAAAACCGAAAGTCAGGAGCTTTTAAGTCCGACAGTTTCAATGATTGATAAAGCGGTTAATAAAGGCATTATTCATAAAAATACGGCAGCTCGACATAAGTCACGTTTGACGGCGCATATTGCGAAGTTAGCTTAAACAATGTTCTTTTCATTAATTTTTCTCCTTTAATTTGAAAGGAAGCGATTCCTTAGTCTCGCTTCCTATTTTTTTTGCATCAAAATGCCGCTAGTTCACATACCAACATTTCAATTTGCAGCCTGGGTGTTGCTTTTGAAGTTTTTATCGCCAGGTCGGTTTCAGAAATTCTTTGTAAAATTTTGGTAAGTTTTCCGGAATCCGCCCGCCGTGCCGTTGCCAGAAAATCTTCCTGTTTGCCCCACGGCAGTTTCATAATTCGCGCGACTTCCTTTCGTTCAACGCCCTGTCCCATTAATTCTTTTGACATTAGAAGGCGATGAAAATTGCCGGCAATTAATCCGAGCAGCATTAAAGGTTCCGCTCCGTCGTCTAAAATCTTTTGCAAAATTTCCAGTGCCTTAACTTTATTTTTAGACAAAAGATAATCGGTCAATTCAAAATTCGAAAGTTCGCGGGAGTTTGGCACAAGCGATTCGACAAGTTCAAACGTAATCAGAGTGTCCGGCAAAGCCGCGACCGAAAGTTTTTCAATTTCGTTTGTTAACCGACGAACATTGTTTCCGGTCAAAGCGACTAAATGCCTCAGAGCCTTTTCATCCGCCTGAGTGTTGAGTTCTCTCAATTTTGTTTTCGCCCAATGTTCTAATTCATTGTCGCTTAATTCCGCAAATTCCACCGAGACACTCTTTGAAAGCAATAATTTAGAAATTTTGCGACGTTTGTCCAGCTCATTAGCGAGAAAAATTACAATTGAAGTTTTAGACGGATGATCTAAATATTTGATTAAAATATCTTCGTCTTCTTCCCGAAGCGTGTCTTTGTTTGAGTTTGCGGAAACAACAACATTAGTTACCAAAATAACTCTGAAAGCGGAAATCATCGGTAGCTGCTCGGCAGAATCAAAGGCATAGCGGAGTTGATTTAGACTGCCGAGAGAAAATTCCGTCTCATTAAATTCGCGTAGAGTTGAATCAGCTAAAACCATTTCAGTAATAGTCTTAGCGGCTAAATCCCGAAGATAAGTTTCCGCTCCGAAAAGCGTATAAACCGGCGCGAACTCGCGCTTTTTTAATTGGTTTTTCAGATCATCTCGACTTAAAATATTCATCTCAAAATTTGTTTAGAGGTATTGAATATATGGTTTAGTAAAAAGACCGAAAACGTTTATTTACCGCGTTTGTCCTTGACGCCTAAACCATTGATGACAGTTGAAACCACCGATTCAGCAAAAACACGCGACATTCTTTCAACTGCTGGGTCTTCTTCATTAAAAAACGAACGCGGATCGGCGGAAAACTCAAAGGAATCTCGAAAAATAAAATTTTGGTTATCATAAAGAATTTTATTTTCCTTCAAATCGCGGATTGTCACTGCCGCCACAATTGTTACCTCATAAACTCGCGCCCGACCGTCGCGGTCAAGCAGAACGCCCGTAAAATAAAAATTGCGGATAGTTCCCTCGATCACCGCGTCCGCGCCTTCGCGAGCACCCTGCACTTTAAGCCCTCGACCGCGTTTGATTATTTCCTTAGTGACGGCTTCGGTAAAACGTGTCTCAACTCGGTAGCGCGCGCCGGAAACTTCAAATTGAAAAGCCGGGACGGCAACAATTTTTATTTTTTCAGGCAGACCGGAATTGGTAACCGGTTTGTAGCACTCAGTAAAACCCGACACAGCCAGAAAAAGCACAGCTATTAAAAATATTTGAATTTGTTTCATAAAAATTTCTTAATTTCATCAACGACTTTTAATGCTTCAACGGTTTCTTTAACATCGTGGACACGAACAATGTTTGCGCCGTGTATGGCGCAAGCAAGAGCCGCGGCAATTGAACCGTTCAGGCGATTTTCGGCTGGCGCTCCGCCGAGAATTTTCCCGATAAAAGATTTGCGTGAAGTTCCGACTAAAACTGGGAAGCCGGAGAATTCTTCGCAGATTTTATTTATTTTAGCAATCAATTCGAGATTTTGCTCAAAACTTTTGCTAAAACCAAAACCAACGTCGAGTGCGATATTTTCCTTTTTCAGTCCAAAGTTGAAAGCTTTTTTTATATCGTTTCGAAAAGATAAAATCACTTCGGAAACAATATCGTCTTGGATTTTTTGGCTGTGCATTGTCTCGAAATTGCCGCGCAAATGCATTAGGACAATTCCTGCCTGATGTTTAGCGGCAACTTTTCCAATGTTTTCATCAAACTTCATACCTGAAATATCATTGACAATCTCCGCCCCGGCTTCCAGAGCCTTTAATGCAACTTCGGATTTGCTGGTGTCTATTGAAACCGGACAATCAAATTTTCGCGCGATTTCTTCGATTACCCGAACGACGCGCCGAATTTCTTCCGCGGCTTCAACTTTTTTGCTGTTTGGTCTGGTCGATTCACCGCCGATGTCAATAATATCCGCGCCCTCTTCAATCATTCGCTCGGCTTGAAACAAAGCCTTTTCTACGGACGTGTAATTTCCACCGTCTGAAAAACTATCGGGTGTCACGTTTAAGATTCCCATCACAAGAGTTTTCGACTTGTAAGAAATTTTACGTTGTGAAGTTTGCCAGAAATCTTTCATTGCCTTTTTCGGAACAAAAAAAGGCATAAGTAAAAAATTTAATTTTTTACTTATGCCCACAAATTTCTAAATTAACACTTATCAAGCTGTTGCCGGATTGTTCCCCGTGATCGGCGGTAAGATCGGCTTTTTAAATGTAGCCTTAGCGGTTTCTTCAGAAACTTGCGGATTATTTCCGCTATCTGAATCGGTTGAACTGTTTTCGTCATCAAGCGGAAGACCGGCAACTAATCTCCGAATCTGGACTCCGTCGAGCGTTTCTCTTTCGATCAGCGCTTCAGTCAGACGCAGCATCGCGTCATTATTGTCGCTGATGATTTGCTTGGCGAATTCGTATTGTTTAGCAATAATTTTTTTAACTTCCTGATCAATTTTGATTGCCGTATCTTCAGAATAATCTCTGTGTTGGGAAATTTCCCGACCGAGAAAAATCTGCTCTTCCTTTTTTCCGAAGGTCAGCGGACCAAGATCGCTCATTCCGTATTCACAAACCATCGAACGAGCGAGTTCGGTCGAGCGTTCAATGTCGTTTGAGGCTCCGGTTGTAATGTTTTCCGCACCCAAATAAAGCTCTTCAGCGATACGCCCGCCCATTAAAATCGCAATTTGGCTGTTTAGATGTTCTCTGGTGTAACTGTGGCGATCCCCTTCCGGCAGTTGCATAGTTACGCCAAGAGCCATTCCGCGGGGAATAATCGAAACTTTATGAACTGGATCGGCGCTCGGAACCTTCAAACCGACCAAAGTGTGTCCGGCTTCGTGGTAAGCGGTAAGTTTCTTTTCTTCATCAGAAAGAACCATACTTTTGCGCTCCGCGCCCATCATTACTTTATCTTTAGCAATTTCAAAATCGCTCATCGCCACAACCTTCTTGTTGTAGCGTGCCGCGTTAAGCGCAGCTTCGTTGACAATATTTGCCAGGTCAGCGCCCGTAAATCCGGGAGTCCCGCGAGCAATAACGTTAATTTCCACATTTTCATCAAGCGGAATTTTGCGGGTGTGAACTTTCAAAATGCCTTCACGACCTTTAACATCTGGTCTTCCAACCATCACTCGGCGGTCAAAACGCCCCGGACGAAGCAGCGCTGGGTCAAGAACGTCCGGTCGGTTTGTCGAAGCGATTAAAATTACACCATCATTTGATTCAAAACCATCCATTTCAACCAGAAGTTGATTAAGGGTTTGCTCGCGTTCGTCGTGTCCGCCGCCGAGACCAGCGCCGCGATGCCGTCCGACAGCATCGATTTCGTCGATAAAAATAATGCATGGGGCATTTTTCTTGCCCTGTTCAAATAAATCTCGCACGCGACTTGCACCCACACCGACGAACATCTCGACAAAGTCCGAACCGGAAATTGAGAAGAACGGAACGTTGGCTTCACCGGCAACTGCTTTGGCAAGCAGGGTTTTGCCGGTTCCCGGAGGTCCAACCATCAAAACGCCTTTCGGAATTTTTCCGCCTAGTTTTTGAAACTTTTGCGGATCTTTTAAAAACTCGATGATTTCCTCAAGTTCTTCTTTGGCTTCTTCAACACCAGCGACATCCTTAAATGTAATTCGCTTTTGTTGATTGTTGAGAAGTTTCGCCTTTGATTTTCCGAAACTCAAGGCTTTGTTCCCACCCGCCTGCATCTGGCGCATCGTAAACAACACCAAACCGATGAGCAGCAGAAATGGTAACGCATTGATTAAAACAATCCAAAAAAGCCCGTTTGAAGCCTGTTCAAACTTAACCGAGGCTCCTGCATCCTTCGCGGATTTCAGGAGCGCTTCACGCGGCGCGTCGCTCGTATCAAGCTTGGTGAAAAATTTGTCTTTATTTTTATCGGTCAATTCAACCGAATCCTGTTTAAAGAGAACTTCACTAACCTCTTTATTTTCAATCCGAGTTGAAGCTATGTCATAGCTTAATTCCTGCGGATTCTTGGTTTGTTTGCTATTTAAAAAATAAACAAACAACAGTGCAGTGGAAATAATCGTTACCCACAACAAAACTTGTTTCAATTTAGAACTCAAATCTTTCCTCCAAAATAACTTTCATCTCGACAATTGAAAGTTTTCCTCAACTTTGATATACGTTTCTTTGATGAAAGTTTCTTTTCATACGTTGTTCTTGATAGTGTTCAAAAACAGTCTGCTTAAAAGTTAAATTTTGATTGTAGTTGGCGCGGCGACATTTTTCAACCTTCCAATTTAGATAGAGCAATTAGGTCTGAATTATTTGACTCCGAAAGTTATTAAATCCCGTTTTCAAACGCACTTTATATTTTGGTGTTAAATATTAATTTACCCTTTTCTTTAACAACAAATTCGCCGCCCGGCAACTGAATTATCTTTCCGCTTTTGCGACTGACAATTAAATATTCGATTGATTCAAAATGTTTAGCGGTCAATTGTCTTAAATCTCCCCGCTCATTTTTCAGCCATTGACGCAAAATCATACGGCGAATCGAAGGCAATAGATCTGTTAAATCTTTGACTAACAAATACTTTTCCTTTTGTTTGACCGACTTATTTGCGCAACTTCTGCTGTTTTGCGCCGCCACTTTTTGTATTACGTCCAAATCTTCGCGCAGCAAACAAGCGGTTTTGGCTAATGTCTCGATAATTTTCGGGTTAAATTCCTTCAGCTTCGGAAGTAAGATTTTTCTGACTCGCACGCGCCCAAATGATAAATCTTCATTCATCGCGTCACATCTGAATTCAATTTTATTTTCCAGACAAAAATTTTCCGTATCGCTTCGTTTTGCCCAATTCAGCAGCGGGCGTGCAAGTATTACCTCACTTTCTTTACCAATTTTACGCTTTTGTTTAATTCCCGATAAACCGTCTAAACCGCTTCCGCGAATTAAATTTAGCAAAATTGTTTCTGCCTGATCGTTAATTGTGTGGGCGGTTAAAATAATTGAGGCATGCAGGTTTTCCGCAGTTTCCCTCAAAAACTGATAACGTTCATCCCGCGCATTCTGTTCGAGATTTCCCCGAATTGAAATATTCCCGATGCGCAATGCAAGCTCAAAATCGCGGGCTTCAGTTAGATTTTGAACAAAATGCGCGTCCCGTTCGCTGTCTGATCCACGCAGATTGTGATTAAAATGAGCAATTATAAACCGCAAATTTAATTTTTTTCGTTTTCTTAAATCATCCAGAGCAAGCAAAAGAGCGATCGAATCTGCGCCGCCGGAAACAGCCGCGATTACTGTTTGATCTCTAAAAGGCAGTTGAAGTTTGCGCCATTGGGTTATGAATTTGCGGGAAAACTCGTGCATAAAAAATGCCGGACTCACTCTAAAACTTAATTTTCTTCAAAAATCAGATTCTTTTTCGCATTCTCCAAAGCCTCGTAAATTTCTTCAGAAACAGTGTTTTTAGACGAATTCCCCTTGTTCAGAGTATTTTCAGATTCATTGAATTCGGAAATATCATTTTCGGAGACCGGCGGCTCGTCAGAATTTAAGAATTTAACTTGTAGTTTATTTACAATTACTAAATCTAAAACGATTGTAGACTTTTCCAGACAGGATTTTATCGTATCGACCGTATCAAAAACAGCTTCCAGGACCGCGCGAAAATCTTTTTTGGAATTCAAGGGGAGTCCATTCAAATTGGAAAGAATCGCGGTTTGATGTCCAAATATACGCCCTGCTTTTCCGCGCAAAGTTTCTAAAGCTGTCGTGCAGACTTCATTTAACGTTAGGGTAGAGTTAGTCATTTTTTCTTCTTTGAATTTTATAACCTGAAGTTCGCCCGAAGAATATAAAAGCAAATCTGCCGCGAAACGTGAAAGATGTATTATTAAAATTGAGCAGGCGCTAACAAATTCAACGACAAAATCATGGTCCGAAACCGCGTCCAGTTCATTTGCCATTATTCCTTCAAAATTCAAAGCTCCTGCCGTTTCTTCAAAATCGATTTCCAGATATTTTCCCGCGTTATTACCCGCGCCCAAAGGCAGAATATTGACGCGCCGCCAAACCTCGTCGAGCCTTTCCCGATCGCGCGAAATCATTTCGTAAAATGCCAGACACCAGTGCGCCCAGAGCGTCGGGCGTTTTTGTTTTGAAGATTTAATCATCGGCAAAACGCCCTCAATCTGCCGTTCACCAGTCTGAATTAATGATTGCTGAAATTTTTTGGCGTGAACGGATATTTCTTCAATTTCGTCGCGCAGCCAAAATCTGAATGCGGTCGATATTTGTTCAGCCCGGCTTCGATTAATCTGAATTCTTCTTGCCGGTTCGCCGATTAACTGAACTAATTTTTCTTCAATGAAAGTCTGAACATTTTCAGACGGAGCATTGTTAAAATAGTCTGGGTCATATTCAGCCCGTTTGAGGATTGTCTGTAAGCCGTTTTTTATCCGCTCCGATTCTAATCTCGTTAAAATACCGGCGTTAAAAAGTGCATCGGCATAAATAAAACTAACGCTTGCTTCCGCATAAAAAAGTCTCCGGTCAAAAATAAACGTGCTGTTAAATTCCCGAAGCAACATTTCAGATTGTTCTTCAGCATTTAATGACTCCTCTTCTTTATTCAAATCCATTTATACTCTGTAAATTTCTTGTGATAACTAAATTTTTTAAAATCAACTTTTCCTTTTACTAAACAGACAGCGAAAAGCGGGCTGTTTTGAATATTACATCTTTTACGCTTCATTGATAAAACAGAAGTCAAAATTTGCTATAATCAGAAACAAAATCGTCTTGATTCGAAAAAAAATTCACCTCCATTCCTTGAATGAAACTTAATATAAATACACCGATTCTCGAACTTCCCGCCTATCCTGATGTGAGATTATCGCTGGCTTTAGCGCGTAAATTAGCTTTGGCGGTTGCCGGTTTTGCATATAAAAATGATTTGTCGGAAGCGACGGTCGAGGATTTGTTTAATTATTTTCCGATGCGATATGAAGATCGTTCAAATCTGGCTCAGATTGACGAATTGAGCGACGGACTGGAGGCTTCGGTTGAATTATACACCAGAGTTTCCGGCGGTTTTCGGGTCGGCAAAAATCGCGGCGCGAAAGCTCCTCCGCTTTATATTTTTGAAATCACGGGCGGTGATGTTGAAAGGACGATGAAACCGGTCGTTATCTGGTGGTTTATCTCCGGCAAACAAGCTCACCGGATCGCGAATTATTATCAAACGAGATTTGAGCGCGGCACACGTTTTGTCGCTTACGGCAGGTGGGAGTGGGACGGCAGAAGAAACACTTATGCGCTTCGTTTAAACAAACCTGACGAGCTGGAAATATTACCGACCGAAGTCGATACCGAGTCGTTCGGTTTACTGCGCAATTTACTAAACGAGGACGAACCGGGCGAACCGGAGAATATTATTCCGGGCAAAAAAGCGCGAAAGGTGAGCGATGAAACCGATGAAGAATTGCTCGAAGATATTGATAATCCTGAATTTGCGATGATTCACAACGGGCGCAGAGTTCCCGTCTATCGTAAACTCGGACAATTTCAAACCAAACGTCTGCGCGAAATAATTTATAACATTCTGCAAAATTTGGACAAATCGACGATTATTGAAACTCTGCCAAAAGATTTATGCCAGCGGCAAAACCTAACCTCACGCGCCCAGGCGGTCGAAGAAATTCATTTCCCGCCGGAAGACGCGAGTTTGTCGGAATATGAAGTTTCAAGAAGTAATGCTCACCTGCGTTTGATTTTTGAAGAATTCTTTTGGGTTTCATTTGCCCTCCAATTAAAACGTGGCGAGCGAACCAAAGAACCGAAAGGCACGATTATTGAAATCAGCGACAAAACTTTTGAACGAATGAAAGCGCTTCTGCCATTCACTCTGACGGGCGCGCAGGAAAAAGTAACAAAGCGAATTTTTGAAGATATGCAGTCTGACGCGCCGATGAACCGGCTTGTTCAGGGCGATGTCGGCAGCGGAAAAACAATCGTCGCTTTTCTGGCGATGTTCGCCGCGATGGAAAACGGTTACCAGACGGCTCTGATGGCGCCGACTGAAATCCTTGCCGAACAGCATGCACGCAACGCAAAAAAATTATTTGCCGGTTCGCCCTACCGCGTCGAGCTTTTGACAGGTGGTCTGCGTGCCGCCGAAAAGCGCAAAGTTCACAAGGATATTGCCAGTGGTGAAATAAACTCGGTCATCGGGACGCACGCTGTAATTCAGGATTCGGTTGAATTTGAAAAACTCGGATTGGCGGTTGTTGACGAACAACACCGGTTTGGAGTTCTGCAGCGCGCACAGTTGCGCGCCGGAGGATTTAACCCGGATATTCTGGTAATGACGGCGACTCCGATTCCGCGCAGCCTCGCAATGACGGTTTATGGTGATCTGGACGTTTCCGTGATTGACGAACTTCCGCCCGGGCGGACGCCCGTCAAAACGGTGGTGGTCGGCGAAGACCGGCGCGAGGGAGTTTACAAAGGAATCGAACGCGAAATCGAACTTGGAAGGCAGGTTTATATTGTTTACCCTTTAATTGAAGAATCGGAAAAGATGGATTTAAAGGCGGCAACGCAGATGTTTGAAGAACTGCGCGACAAAATTTTCCCGAATTATGCGGTCGGACTTCTGCACGGCAAAATGAAAGCAGCTGAAAAGGAAGAAGTGATGCATCAATTTACCGGCGGCGCAACAAATATTTTGATTTCAACAACGGTCATCGAGGTTGGCGTGGATGTTCCGAACGCCAGCTTAATGATTATTGAACACGCCGAACGATTCGGTTTATCGCAGCTTCATCAGCTTCGAGGACGAGTCGGACGCGGAGCCGAACAATCCTTCTGTGTGCTTCTGACGGGCGACAAAAAAACTGCTGTCGCCCGAGAACGCCTGGGCATTATGGAAGAAACGACCGACGGCTTTCGCATTGCCGAAAAAGATTTAGAAATCAGAGGTCAGGGCGAAATTCTCGGAACGCGTCAATCCGGCGCGCAAACATTTAAAATCGGAAATATTATCCGCGACTTGGAAATTTTAGATAAAGCCCGGCTGGAAGCCGAGTATTATTTAACGTCAAAGCGTCTGACTAAAGAAACTTCAACGCTGATTGAAGTTGCAAAGGCGGACGGGCGATTCAGGTTTGCCGGAATCGGCTAAAAATATTAATCATATATTTTCTATAGACTTAAGTTTATCTTTGGCGGATAGTTAGTTATAGTTTGAATACATTCAAATTTTAATCCAACAATTTAACTAACCGATTTGCAGGATAATTAAAATGGAAAACCGGCGTTCGACATCGAATTTTTCAAAAGCGGTAAATAGTGAAAGATTTTCAAAGCCTTCTGACAATACAAAACCTGACGTTCCCAACAATCGTCAATTCGTCCGAGAGTTTTTAAAAAAAGAAGATAAGTTTAATTCTAAAAATAACAAGACAACCAGCGAAGCAAAAAGAAAAAAAGCGCCTCAAAATTCAAAGCTTCAAAAATACAAAAAGTTCCAGTCAAAAAGCAATTTTAATCCGCGCGGAAAAGTCGCAAAATCATCGGAAAACATAGTCAAACCGAAAATAGTTTCGGATTTACAGATTACGGACGGAAAACACATCGGAAAATATCTGCAAGGTTCAAACTCGCCCAAAACACGCCAAACTTCCCGGCATCTGCGAGAATCATTGTTCAAAATTCTTTTCAAGACTGTACGCGGCAGGAGATTTTTAGATTTATGCGCCGGAATCGGAACAATCGGCATTGAAGCCGTCTCTCGCGGGTCGGTCGTCAGTACATTTGTTGATCGTTCCGCGAAAATGTGCAGCTTGATCAGGAAAAATCTTGAAATCTGCCAAATTAAGAAAGGACACGGCGAAGTTTTTGAAATGGAAGCAGTACCTTTTCTGAAACAAATGAGTATACGCAATCGTCGTTGGGACGTGATATATTTTGATCCCGCATCCGGCGCGAATTTTGAAGAAGTCCTGGAATATTTCAAACGCGGAATGGCAATCGAAAAATCTGGAATTCTGGTTGTCGAACACCACTCGGAAATGTTTTCCCCCGAGAGTTTAGGTGTCCTGAAACGCTGGCGCGTAGTAACACAAGGCGAAAATTCACTCAGTTTTTACGAGAAAAAAAGATAAGTAGTGAATAGTTAATAGTTATTCGGTGATCAATTGTTATCGCTGCGTAAAATTGCTAACTGTTATCCGTTTAGCGGTCACTGATAAAATGCGTATTATTTCCGGGGAATATCGCGGACGAATTCTGAAGAATCCTTCGGGTCAAAAAACGCGCCCGACTTCCGACCGTTTGCGCGAAACTTTATTTAATATCTTAAACCCTCTGATTTCAACGGAAACAAGATTTCTCGATTTGTGCGCCGGGACGGGAGCTGTTGGGATTGAAGCTGTTTCACGCGGCTGTGAGTTTTCAACATTTATCGATAAATCGCGCCGGTCCTGTGTTTTAATCGAAGAAAATCTTGACCTTTTGCGAATACCTGAAAAACAAGCTGAAATCATCTGCCTGGAAGCGGAAAAATTCGTATCGCGTCAAAATTTGGAAGCCTGGGATTTGGTTTTTTTTGATCCGCCCTACAAAATTGATTATTCAAAAATTTTATCTGAAATAGCTGCGAACGCAGGCAAATTGCTTCGGGATGAAGGTAAATTAATTGTTGAACACCATTTTAAGAAAATTTTACCGGAAAAGATTGGAAGTCTGCGGCGCGGTAGAATTATCAGGCAAGGGGAAACACAGCTTAGTTTTTACGAAAAAGAGGAATTGCCTGAAAATCTTTAAATGAAAATATTTATATGGCTGATCCTCTGCCTGGTTTGGGGAACGACCTGGTTTTTTATCAAAGTGGGACTTGAAGATTTACCGCCCATCAGTTTTGCCGCCGCCAGATTTGTTCTGGCGTTAATAATTTTGGCAGCGATAATTGTGGTTCAAAAAATCGAGTTGCCGAAAACAATTCGAGATTGGAAGCTGCTCGCGCTGACCGGAATTATGCAATTTTCAATCAATTACAGTCTCGTTTTCTGGAGCGAACAACATATTTCATCAGGGCTTGCGGCAGTACTTCAGGGAATGATTCCAGTCTTCGGACTTGCACTGGCGTGGTTTTATCTGCCGGAAGAAAAAATTACATGGCTAAAAATTTTAGCGGTTTTGCTTGGCGTTATCGGCGTGGCAATAATTTTTATCGAACAACTGCAAGTGACAAGCTTTTTAGCTTTTGTCGGCTGCGCGGCGATTGTCCTCGGCGCTTACGCCGCGGCGCACGCATCAATTTTGATAAAAGCTTATGGCAGCCGGATTCATCCCGCCGGAATGTTATTCGGTCAAATGTTGTGCGGAATTCTGCCGCTGATTATTTACGGCGCCATTAAAGAAGGCAATCCAATTCATTTTAGATGGACCTGGCAGGCTTTAATTTCAATTCTCTATTTAACAATTTTCGGAACAATTCTAGCCTTTTGGCTTTATTACTGGCTTTTAAGTAAAATTGAATCGACCCGAGCAATGATGATTTCGCTGGTCACTCCGCTGATCGCGGTCGTTGTCGGTGGAACATTTTTAGATGAAAAACTGCCGCCGCAAACCGTTTTTGGCGGAGTTTTAATTTTAGCCGGCATCGGTTTAATCGTTTTTAAGGGAAAAATAAAAGATGGCGCGAACTTTCAGCCTATCGCTAAGGAAATTTAATTTTTATGTTTTTTAAGTTTACAACCGCCGGAGAATCGCACGGAAAAGCATTAGTTGCCGTAGTCGAAGGTTTGCCCGCTGGTTTAGAAATCGATGTTAAAGAAATAAATTTTGAACTTTGGCGGCGCCAGAAAGGTTACGGGCGCGGCGGACGGCAAAAAATTGAAAAAGATGAAGTTCAGATTCTCTCCGGTGTCCGGCACGGAAAAACACTCGGCTCGCCAATCGCTCTGACAATCGAAAATCGTGATTTTGTGCATTGGCAGGAAGTGATGTCCAGCGTCGCGCTTGAGTCCGCGCCGAAGAACCCGCGCCTTGTCACGCGCCCGCGTCCGGGTCACGCAGATTTATCGGGCGGTCAGAAATTTCAGACCAGAGATTTACGCGACATTCTCGAACGCGCTTCGGCACGCGAAACAGCTGCCCGCGTCGCTTCCGGAGCTTTCGCCAAACAACTCTTAAAAATATTTGAAGTGGAAATAAAAAGTCACGTTATAAAAATAGGAAATGTCCCGCCAAACCCTCTGCAAAAAACTTTTGCGGAAATTTCCGTTATCGATGAAGATGAACCGCTCCGCTGCGCCGATAAAACTGTTCAAAATCAAATGATTGAATTGATCGACACCGCCAAAGCAAATGGCGATACGCTCGGCGGTATTTTTGAGGTCGTCGCAAAAAATGTCGTCGTCGGCTTGGGTTCGCACGTGTCCTGGAGTGAAAAACTCGACGGGAGAATCGCGCAGGCTTTTATGTCGATCCAGGCGACCAAAGCCGTCGAAATCGGTAATGGAATTGAAAACGCATTTCTTTTCGGCTCAAACGCGCACGATGAAATCGTTTACCAGGACGAAAAATTTCAGCGCGCGACGAACCGCGCCGGCGGACTCGAAGGCGGAATTACAAACGGCGAAGAACTCCGCGTGCGCGGTTATTTAAAGCCGATATCCACTTTGCGAAAACCGCTGCGCTCGGTGGATATTAATTCAAAAGAAGAAGACCTCGCCGCTTTTGAACGCTCGGACATCACGGCGGTTCCAGCCGCCGGAGTGATTGGCGAAGCGATGCTCGCCATTATTTTGGCAAACGCGATGCGCGAGAAGTTTGGCGGCGATTCAATCGTCGAAATGCAGCGTAATTTTGAAAGTTACAGCGAATCTCTGCGGGCTTTCTAAAACATGAAAAAAATTTATTTTATTGGCATATTTTCGTTGTGTTTCCTTTTTTTCAGCTGCGAACAAAACAATACCCCTCAAAATTCTACACCTGGAGTTGTTAACCAGCCGATAAAATCTTCTACAAAAGTTAAACCACCTGAAAATCTGGTCAAGGCGTTAAAAGCGGTTGAACCTTTTTTTCAATTAATGAGCAAACCAAAACCGGATGAGTGGCTAGCGAATTTTAAAGAAGACGGACAAACTTTTGAACAATACATTAACAGCAGTCCGATTTTGCCAACCGCAGACAGAAAAATTCTTTACATTCAGCCGCTCGGAAAATTTGATCAAAATCAGATGAAAATTATTGAAATGACCGCCGAATATATGCGCGTGTTTTTCAATCTGCCGGTTAAACCTTTAAAAGAAAAAGCACTTGCCAAACAGCTTTCCTTAAAAAATCATCGCGTCGATAAGTTTTCAAAAATTACACAAATTCGCACCCGTTTTATTTTGGACGAAGTATTACAGCCGGAATTACCCGCGGACGCCGCCGCTCTAATTGCTTTCACAAATGAAGATTTATATCCGGAAGATGATGTGAGATACGTATTCGGACAGGTAAATATTGAAACCCGGGTTGGCGTCTGGTCACTTTTTCGACTTCAAAAATTTGCTGATTTTGAACAGTTTCTAACGCGCACTCTAAAAATTGCCGTTCACGAAATCGGTCATCTTTTTTCGATAAAACACTGCACAAAATACGAATGCGTGATGAGCGGAACAAATCATCTGGCTGAAACTTATAAACGTCCAATCGACGCGTGTCCCGAATGCATGGCTAAAATTTGCTGGATGACCGGTTACGAGCCTCAAAAACGGTATGAACATTTAGCTGAATTTTCTAAAAAAAGTGGACTGAAAAAAGAATCTGACGAATTTACCAGAAAGAAAATTGCTGTTAACAATAATTAATCTGCAAATTTATTTTCCGATATCACGCCGAAACCGCATTCCGTTCCAATTAATTTTGCTGACAATTTGATAAGCTTTTTCCAGAGCCGAATCTAAATCCCCGCTTTTCACCGTTACGCCTAAAACACGTCCGCCGGCGGTAATAACATTGCCTTTAGAGTCTTTTGAAGTTCCAGAATGAAAAATATTCAGGTCATCTGTTTTAGCAAATTCGTCCAATCCGTAAATAATACTTCCTGTGACCGGCGTTTGCGGGTAATTTTTGGCAGCCAAAATCACGCAGGCGGAACTTCCCGCTTCCCACTCAATATTTATTTGAGAAAGTGTCTGGCTGTCGATCGCCTCGCAAATATCTACCAAATCGGTTTTAAGACGAACGAGAATGACCTGCGTTTCGGGATCGCCAAAACGAACGTTATATTCCAGAACTTTGATACCGTCAATGGTCAGCATTAAGCCGAGAAATAAAATTCCGGCAAACGGAAAATTCTCCGCCGCCGCGCCTTTTAATGTCGGCTCAACAATTTCCCGGCAAATCTGTTTTATCTGTTGTTCGCTTAAAAGCTTGTTGTCGGTAAACGTTCCCATTCCGCCGGTGTTCGCGCCCGTGTCGCCTTCGCCGATACGTTTATGATCGCGACAGGGCGGCATTAGCACAAAATTCTTTCCGTCGGTAAAAAGCAAAAGGGACACTTCTTTACCTATTAAACATTCTTCCAAAATAATTTTTTGCGCCGCCACTTTTCCCGCAATTTGAGCTAGTTCATTAACAGCTTTCATCGCTTCCGCGCGATTAACCGCCACAATGACACCCTTGCCCGCCGCTAATCCATCAGCTTTGACAACAATTGGTAAACTTTTATCACCCGGAAAATCGCTTTCCAGAATTTCCGATGCTTCTTTTACCGAATTTGCAATTTTATATCGGGCGGTCGGAATGTTATGGCGCGCCATAAAATCCTTCCCAAAAGATTTGCTTGATTCAAGTTGTGAAGCCGCCTTTGACGCGCCGATAATTTTAAGTCCGTGTTTTTCGAATTCATCGACAATTCCCAGCGCGAGCGGATTTTCGCTGCCGACAAAAGTTAAATCAATTTTATTTTGAACAGTAAAATTTAGCAGCCCCTGAATGTCATTCGGCAGAATATCGACGCGTTCAGCTTGTTCTGAAATACCATGATTGCCATTTGCGCAAAAGATTTTATCGACCTTCTGACTTTTGCCAAACGCCCAGCAGAGCGCGTGTTCGCGTCCGCCGCTGCCGACTACTAAAATTTTCATATTTTGTTATTTTGAACTGCCGGAGAAATATTTTTCACCCACCAGGTGCGAAGATTCAGAAAAGAGAGATGTGTGGATAAAAACATAATCCCTCGGCGAAAATCTTTCGCTCTTGAATTTATAATCTTGATTTTTTTTGTAACTCGCTACTCGATTTATCTTAAATTAAATTTCCCGAAACAAAAACTTGACACCAAATGTTAATAATTATAACTTCAAAAAATAAGTTTTCTTCAATTTCTTTGAATATAACAATCGGGTTTTATACTTAACTTAAAAATTAATCGCTTCCTCCCGCGTAATTCATTCTTTAATTATTGTAACGTATTGACTTGTTTTTGAAATTGGATATTCTGAAGAAATTTTATTAATTACTTTAAAGAACCAATGGGAAGGTAGTAAGAAGTGTTAAAAGTTGACTTTATAAACCAAGAGGAAATCGGTAAAAGCATTTTAAAAGCCGATTCAGAATTTGAAGATACACCAATTGTCTGTATTGACTGCGCCAAAAGTTTTATCTGGACGGCGGGCGAACAGATATTTTTTCGGGACAAGCAACTTAAAAATCCACCCAAACGCTGTAAGGACTGCAAGCAGGCAAAGAATGAACGGCTCGCATCCATCGCTGCCGCGCAGGCTTCCGGCATAAAGCAAAAAATCGAGGTTGCCGTTCACTGTGCCAAGTGCAATTCTCTCACGACAGTTCCATTTTATCCGTCACAAGGTCGCCCGGTTTATTGTCGGTCGTGCTTTCTTCTGATGAATCCTTCAGTACTCAAGGTCGAGTAGAAAATTACCCGCCGACGTGAACATGCGGACGGCGTTCTGGAATCGGTTCAGCTTTCCGCAAAATCTCGCGCGTAACCGGAGCAGTATCGCCTTCGCCGAATAAAACATAACGTATTAGATAATTTAAAGGTTTGCCCTCGCTCCAGCCGAAATAAACGTGCGGGATTTTTCCGGTTTTGTCTCTCAAATGAAGCAGCAGCGCGGCAATCGCGTTCGGCACAGCCGGACTTTGCGTTCGCATGATTCTGTAACCTTCGACTTCGATGCCGCGCACCTTTAATTTGCCCTTGAAATCGGAAGCGTCACCGAGTTCGACTTCAAAAAACAAAATCGGGTCGCTTGACGGAATGTGGTTGTCAAGGCGTTTTTCGTGTTCGTTAAAACGATATTCTTCGACATCGCCGATTTCGCGCCGGTTGGTAACAAGGCGAATTTCTTCTTTATTTATATCGTTAAGAAATTCTTTGGCGCGTTCGTCGAATTCAATTTTCTCAACGCGCAATTCGGTTGTTCGCGCCGCCCGCGAAACGAAACTAGTTACCACGATAGCGAGAATGAAAACCGTAGCAATGCGAATGCCGTCCGGTCGTTCATAAACGTTGACGATGGTTG
>JACCRD010000138.1 GCA_013813755.1 Acidobacteriota bacterium
GTTGCTGGTCGTAGTGTTCTTTAACCGTATTCATCATTCAACAAATTTCTGAATTATACATCTGTTCTAAATCGGCAACACAACACAAGAGAAGCCGCCCAACAAGTTATTATACCGCTAAACTGCGGCATAAAACTCAAATACAGGCAAAATACTGCAAATCTGTTTCAAAATTGACCATTTTTGAGACGAAGTTAAGTATAGCACCACAAAATTAGGACACTACTAAACAAAGAGCGGCTTGAACTGAAAAAGGTAGGCACAAAAATGGACACAGCACTATTTCTGAACGATTATGAAGTATTAAATCAGACAAGGTAAATAGCTGTAAATAAAGGATTAAGTTGGAGGCGGCGATCGGAATCGAACCGATGAATAAAGCTTTTGCAGAGCTCTGCCTTACCACTTGGCTACGCCGCCTTTTTATAGAAGGGATAGTAAAAAGGTAAAAGGGAAAAAGTAATATTTTCTTCCTTTTACCTTTTAGCTTTTAAAGAATATTGGAGCGGGAGACGAGATTTGAACTCGCGACTTCGACCTTGGCAAGGTCGCGCTCTACCACTGAGCTACTCCCGCTAACGAACTTCTAATTTTACGAATTGAGCTAATTTTGTCAAGTCTGTATTATTTTAATTTTTAAGGTCAGTTCTTATTTTGGAGCTTCAACGGTTAAATCTTTAATAAAACTCCAATCTCCGCTCGGATTAATTTTGATATTACCAATTCGTTTACTGGCGACAACCATATTTGACGGATACCAGAGCGGCAGAAGCGGCAAATCACGACTGACGATTTCCTGAGCTTTAACGTAAAGTTCCCTGGACTTTGCCTTATCAGTCGAATCAACCGCTTCCTGCACAATTTTATCGAATTCTGGATTGCTATACCTGCTGCGATTGCGCCCGCCCGGTTTTTTATCGGGCGACTCGTTGGACGCGAATAAATCGCGAAGAAAAATCGGATCCTGATTGCCTCCGATCCAGATTGAAGTGTTCATCTGAAATTGCCCGAGTTTTAATTGATCGAGCAGAGTATTGTTTTCAAGCGTTTCAATTTCCGCGTTGATTCCAACTTCCTTAAGCGAGTTTTGAATAATTTGAGCGTAGAAACTAACGGCATTGTTTCCCGCCGCAACCTTAAACCGCACCGGTTCGCCTTTGTAACCGGATTCCTGAAGTATCTGCCGGGCGCGAGTTTGGTCAAAAGTATATTTTATACCAGGCGAAAAAGCCCAAGCCGATTCGGGCAGAATTGAATGCGCAACTTTAGCTTGTCCGGCAAGTAAATCGCTGATAATTTTTTCTCGGTTGATGGCAAAGGCAATCGCCTGACGCAGTTTTATGTTGTCAATCGGTTTGCTCGAAACATTGAATCCGATGTATCGCACGTTTGAGCCGTCGGTTTGGACGACTTGCAGATTGGAATTTTGTTCCAACGATTGGAACGTGTCGGCGGAAAAATTAGTCGGGTTCGGCGCCACATCCACGCGACCGGTTTGCAGTTCGGCTTGCAGGGAATTGGCATCGGTCACGGTTTTAATATTTAGCTTCTGAATTTTTGGCGCGCCTTCCCAATAATCTGGATTGGCATCCAATTCTACAGAGTTGTTAACCTGATCGAATTTCGTAAATTTAAACGGTCCGGTGCCAAGGGGCGCGGTTTTCTGCTGTTCGATTGTTCCTTCAGGGATAATCGGAATGGTTACTAAGTTAGATAAAAGCTGATTAACAAGTGCCGGTCGGGCGACTTTGATAACGGCGGTTCGATCATCGGGCAAATCAATTGAAGTAATATGCGGTTGTTTTTGATTATTTACTGTATCGTAAAAACTCGCGCCCTTATAGCCGCCTGATTGAAACAAGGCGTCGAGCGTATATTTGACATCGGCGGAAGTTAAAACTTTGCCGTTGTGAAATTTTACATTGTCATTGAGCACAAATGTGACGGTTAAATTATCTTCACCCGTTTTGATATCTTTGGCTAAATCTCCCACGTATTCGAAATTTTCGTTCTTTTTTACCAGAGAGTTATACATTAAAACGCGAACGCGGTCGGCAGCCGAATCAGGACTGGTTGTGCTGATCGTATCGAGACTAGAAAATTTGTCGGAATTGGCGATGGTGACGATATTATTGTCCTGTGTCCGGCAGGCTAATCCGCCAAAAAGAAGCGTACAAATAATAAAATATCCGGGAATAAAACGTAGATTCATTGTGCCTCCAGAAAGTTTCACGCGCGAAAGGCGTTTTTTATTTTGAACTATAACTATAATTTAATTTATCGTTTAAGCGAGCGATGATTTTGGAAAGTTCGTCGAGCCGCTCCGCATCAAAATCAAGCGGCGGCTGAAGAATATTTTTCACTTCAGCAATGTTAAGCAACGACAGATCAAGTTGGGCAAGTGACAATTCTTCGTCCTGAAAAGCTTTGAGCAGGGCGCGGTAACTTTTCCGCACGGATTCGGCGCTTGAACAAATCAAAATCATATCTTCACCGGCTTGGAACGCGCGCTTGGCGGCTTCTTCAATCGCGTAATGACGCAGAATCGCCCCCATCTCCAAATCATCGGTCAGCGCGAGATGTTTGAAGCCGAGTTCTTCGCGCAGAAGTTTGGTCACTATGTTCGCGTTCAGAGAAGCGGGAATAAGTTTCCCGCCAATCTTTTCGTGCTCAAGGTCGATTTTAGGAAAACCGCCGTGGCTGACCATCACGACACGAATTCGGTCATCTTCGTCCTGACGATACAAAAAAAGTTCGATATACGGCGCGAGATCCTGTGCGATTAACTCGTCGTGCGTCAAATCAACCAGCGGCAATTCCTCGTGCGAATCAACTTCGCCCGCGCCGATGCCCGGAAAATGTTTGAGGCAAGCCAAAATTCCCTGACTTTGCAAACCGCGCAGGTAAACCTGCGAATACCCAAGAACCTCACCGGGCGAACGTCCGAAGGAACGCGAGAAAAGCCCGTTCGAAAGCAGTTCGCGTTCTTCAGACATAATTTCCATGACGGGCGCGAAATTCATATTAAAGCCGAGCCGCCGAAGAATTTCGCCGGTAATTTTACCCAGTTCGCGAGCCGCCGCTAAATCGCCGTGCTGCCGAATGACACGCGCCGAAGGCATCGGAGTGTTGATGCGCCGCAGACGGTCAACCAAGCCGCCTTCCTGATCAACACTTAAAATCGGCGGGACAGGCAAAATTTGGCGCACGTCGTCGAGCAATTTTCGAGTTTGCGCGGCTTGTTTGATATTTCTGGCAAACAAACAGACGCCGCCCGGCGAAACTTCTTCAAGCAGTTCGCGCGTTTCGGCATCAACTTCCACTCCAGGAAGTCCGATAAAAAATAATTGTCCGATTTTTTTCTCTAAAGGCAGAGAGAGGATTTGATCCGACATAATAAACACAAAGCGAATTGTAGCAAGGTTAAAGCTTTAGATAAAGTGTCGCGCTCTAGACAGTTAAAGTAAATCTTAAATTAAAATTCTATATTTCGCTCAAAGCAGTCGACTTTTAATATCTCTGACAAAATTCAGCAATTCCGGATACGACATTTCTTCGATATCAACTTTAGAAATTTCATTGATTATTTTTTCGTTGGAAATACCGAAAAGCGAAAATTGAGCAGCTAGGTTATTTTTGCCCGCCTGTTGAAATGCTTTCTCATTTGAATTTTCAGATTGTTTCGCATCTCTGAAAATCGCCAATTCATATTGTTCAAGTTTTTTTAGAACTTCTCTGGCGCGGGAAATTGTGTTTGCAGGCAAACCGGCTAACTGCGCCACCGCGATGCCGTAAGATTTTGAAGCCTTTCCTTTCTGCATTTTATGTAGAAACACAATCTCATTTTCCTTTTCGGTCGCTAAAACCTGATAATTTTTCGCACCCGGCAGCTTTTCAGCCAGTTCGGTTAATTCGTGATAATGCGTGGCAAAAAGAGTTTTAGCAGAGTGTTCCGGTGAATTATGCAGATATTCGGCAACCGCCCAGGCAATCGAAAGTCCGTCAAAAGTTGAAGTTCCGCGCCCGATTTCATCCAGCAAAATCAAACTTCTGGGTGTTGCGTTATGCAGGATGGCGGCTGTTTCGGTCATTTCAACCATAAACGTCGAACGTCCGCTCGCCAAATCATCCGATGCGCCGACGCGCGTCCAAATCCGGTCGACAATCGGAAGTTTAGCGTAGGAAGCGGGAACAAATGAGCCGATTTGAGCAAGAATCTGAATTAGAGCGATTTGCCGCAGAACAGTTGATTTTCCGCCCATATTTGGACCGGTTATTATCAAAAGACGGTCGGTTGAATTATTCAGATAGATATCGTTGGGAATAAAATCTCTGAGTCCGAAGAATTCGACAATCGGGTGTCTGCCTTCCTTGATGTCAATTTCATCGCCTTCGTGCAAAACCGGAGCGACGTAATTTTGCCGGGCGGCGATTTCCGCCAAACTTGCCAGCGCGTCTAAAGTCGCAAGCGCTCGGGCAGTCGATTGGAGATTGATTGTTTCCTTTGCAACTTCTTTTCGAACTTCATTAAACAAAGCGATTTCCAATTCTTTAATCCGTTCTTCCGCACCCAAAACCTTTTGTTCCCACTCCCTGAGTTCGGGCGTCGAATATCTTTCGGCGTTGGTTAAAGTTTGGCGGCGTTCATAATTGTCGGGAACTCTTGAGACGTTGCCTTTTGAAATTTCGATAAAATAGCCGAAGACATTGTTAAACTTTATTTTTAAGTTTTGAATGCCTGTGCGGCGTTTTTCGCTTTCTTCAAACTGGGCGATAATTTGTTTGGCGTTATTAGAAATTGTCTTAAATTCGTCTAATTCTGCGTTGAATCCCGCGCGAATCACGCCGCCGAAAGAAATAACGCCCGGAGAATCTTCAGAAATAGCTCTAAAAATCAGACTGGAAATTTCCGGCAATTCAAATATGTTTTCGGATAAAACCTGCAAAAGCAGAGATTTAGAATCTTTTAACTGGTCAACGACCGACGGTATCTGTGACAAAGATTCTTTGATCGCCAGTAAATCTCTGGGCGTTGTAACTCCGAGATTAAGCCGACCGACGAGCCGCTCCAAATCGGAAATTTCTTTTAGAAGTCGGCGGAGCGTGTCGCGCAAAATAGTTTCCATCAGCTCGGAAACAGCTAAAAGTCGCGTCGATATTTCGGCTTTTTTCATCGAAGGGCGTAGCAGCCAGTTGTGCAGAAGGCGACCGCCCATTCCGGTAATTGTTTTGTCAATAACGCTCAATAAAGTGTGTTTTTTATTCGCCCCACGCGACTGGACAATTTCCAGGTTACGCAGCGTCACCGCGTCGAGCATCAGATAATCATTGGCTTCCGAATAATTAATTTCCGAAATGTGTCCTGCCGAAGCTCTCTGCGTTTCGAGCGCGTACCGCAGGCAAGCGCCCGAAGCGCGGACGGATTCGTTTTTATCCTGCAAGCCAAAGCCGGACAGTTCGCGCACGTTAAATTGCTGTTTAAGAGTTTTCGCGCAATCTTCAAATTCAAAAAGCCATTCGTCAAGCGGAGTCAAGGTTGTCAGAAATTTTTTGGAATTCTGCGGGAAAATTGAGACCACGTTTTGATCGGTGTTTTTGGCGGATAAATTTTCGAAAGCATTTTCGATCAATTTTTGCAAAGACGCGGGAAATAACAATTCGCGCGGGGCGTAATTTTCTATTTCAGTAACCATTTTTGCCCACGAATCGGCACCACTAATTTGAGTTGAGAAAAACTCTCCGGTCGAAAGCTCAAGAAACGAAACGCCGAAAGTTTCGCCCGCGCCGCACACCGTTGCCAGAAAAATTGATTCCCTTGAGTCAGACAGCTGCTGGTCAATTGCCGTACCGGGCGTAATCACTCGCACAACTTCGCGCTTGACGAGTTTTACTCCTTTAGCGGCATCTTCAGTTTGTTCGCAGATTGCGACACGAAAGCCTTTTTTGACAAGTTTGGAAATATAAGCAGCAGCGGCGTGATGCGGCACTCCGCACATTGGAACCGGGTTTTTCGAATCTTTGTGCCGGGCGGTTAAAGTAATTTCCAGTTCGCGCGCGCCGACAATCGCGTCTTCGTTGAAAAGTTCATAAAAATCGCCCAGCCGAAAAAAAAGTATTGTTCCGGGATATTGTTTTTTTATCTCAAAATACTGCCTAAGCATCGGAGTCAAATTGTCCATAGGCGTTCAGTAAATATTTATTAAATTCGAATTTTTTGAGTTTGTTAATTGTGAAATTATCTTCGGTTTTATAAACTACAACTTTTTTAAGATATTTGCTAAGATATTGAATCGATAAATATTTTTCACATTTATTAAGATGGGTGATAAACTTATATCGTTAATAACGAATCATAGAACTCATATTTCCTTCCGAGTGATCGAATAATAAATTTTGGAGTTTTAATAAAAATATGAAAGCAGTAAAAATTATATACGTTTTGTGTCTCGCCTTACTTTTGAATAATTTTCAAGCTCTCAGCACATTTGCGCAGGGAAAAGAACCGGCGGCGATTAAGAAAAATAGTGCTGTCGAAGCGGTTTCCAAATCGCCTGCGGAAAATCCTGCGGAAAATGTCGTCGCTGTTGAGCAGGCAATGTCTTCCGACAAATTTCCAACACTTGATAATAATTCTAGTGAAAAATATGTCATCGGTTTTCAGGACACTTTAGAAATACAAGTGTTTAAGCACCCGGAACTTTCGCAAACTGTAAGCGTCAGCCCTGACGGAACAATTTTGATGCCGCGAATCAATCAGCCAATTCTTGCCGCCTGCATGACGGAGAGAGAATTAAGAGACAGCGTTACTGCTTTATATAAAAGTTATCTGCGTAATCCATTTGTTAATGTTCGTGTTACCGATCAAAAGTCACAACCCATCGGCGTAATGGGCGCGGTAGAGAAACCGGGACATTTTTTTCTTAACCGCAGGGTAAGATTACTTGAACTGTTAGCTTTGGCGGGCGGTCATGATGTAGAAACCGCCGGTAAAAAAATTAAGGTTGCTAAAGTTGGTTCAGCCGGCTGCGGGATACGACTCGATGCTGATAAAAAATCTAAAGATAAAATAGAATTCGCCGAATATAATTTGAATGATGTTATAGAAGGAAAGGAAAATCCCTGGATGGAGCCAGGTGATATTGTTTCAATTTTAGTTTCTGAACAAGCTTATGTTGTTGGCAACGTAATTAAGCCGAGAGAAGTTTCTCTGCGAGAAACTGTTACCTTGACTCAAGCGATTGCGATGGCTGGAGGACTTGCGAAAGAAGCCAAAACAAGTAAAGTTAGAATTCAGAGACAGGAAAAAGATGGAACTTTGAAAACTGAAACTTTTTATGACCTAAAGGAAATACAAAGTAGAAAAGTCCCCGATCCGGTTCTCCTGGCTAACGATATTGTTGATGTTCCGAAGGACGGCGTGAAGGCAATTCGCAACGGTTTATTAAAAGCTATCACCGGCGGTATTCCAAATATTTTCTATAAAATTCCGTAAGATATTGTATGCAAGACAGAAGAGAAATCGTTCACAGACAAATGGAAACGGTTGACATCGAACGCCCGTTTGAACTCCAAAATTCATCTGCTAACAACGGTTACGGCGCGTATCGTGATAATCAGGTGCAGGATAATTTTCAGCTGATTACCTATTGGCGAATTATTCGCAAAAGGTTTTGGCTGGTCGTCGGGATCGCTGTTTTGCTGACCACTCTGGCGGCGATATATGTGGCGCGAAAACCGGATATTTTTGAGGCGTCGGGCTGGATTCAGGTTGATATGGAGCAGGCGAATCTGGGTCTTGTCTCAGATGACAAACGACCGCAGCTTTCAAATCAGGATCCTTCCTATTTTAACACCCAACTGCTTTTGCTTGGTAGCGACAGCCTTCTCCGGAGAGTGGTTAAAGAACTTAGTTTAGACAGCAACAAGGATTTTCAAAAGGCTAAAGCCGAACAAAATGTTTCCGCTTTAGGTTCAATGCTGAAAGCAATCGGGCTGGCAAGTGATGATTCCAAAAAAAGCGCCGACGGGATTGAGGATAATTCGATAATATCAAGTTCAACTTTAGCTTCATCCGAGGAAATTGAAGAAGCTATCCGGCTCGCGCCATACGTCAAAATGTTAAAAGACGTAATGGTGATTGAACCGATTCGTGAATCTCGAGTGACAAGTAAAGATACAAGGCTCATTCAAGTTAGTTATCGGCATACAAATCGTGAACTTGCCGCACTGGTCGTAAATGGTCTGGGCGAAATTTTTACCAAGTCTAATCAGGAAAAGCGAACCGGCACCAGCACAAAAACAAATGATTTTTTAAAAGAACGGATCGCCAGCCTGCAATCTGAAATAAAAGCCAGTGAAAACAAAGTCTTTGAATTTAATAAAAGTTCTGAAATTCTTAAAACTGATGATCAGCAAACGGTTGATCTCGAACGATTGTCAGGGCTGAACAAACAATTGCTGGAAGCTGAAAATGAGCGAAAGATTGCCGAAGCCAAATTCAAAACGGTTGAAAATTCGCCGGAAAGAATTAATTCGCTCGTTGAAGAACAGATGGTTCGCTATTTTACTGAAAGAGAAAATAATACAAGGGCTTTAAATACTGGTACGCAGAGAACTATTGCCGCCTTGAATGTAGACAAAGCGAAACTTCTCGAAGAATATCAGCCGACTGCGCCTGAAGTAAAGGAACTCGAAGTACAACTTGAAACTCTTAAGCGTGAAATGAGTGGAATAAAGGATGATGAGGAAAAGGATTTAGATAATTTTCGCAAACAAGCGAGAAATGACATTCTCAATAACCTTAGAACAAGTTATGAGAGAGCAAAAAGTCAGGAAGACAAAATTAGAGTTTCATTTGACGCGCAGAAAAATCGAGCTTTGGCGCAAGGTCAATCAGGAGTCGCTATTCGACTTTTGGAACAGGATATAGAAACCAAAAAAGGTTTTCTTGAGAATATTACTAAGTCACAGCGTGAAAATGATGTTAAAGCGATTGGCACCGACAACAATATAAGCGTTGCTGAAATCGCAATTCCGCCAAAAAATCCGGTCGCTCCAAGACGCTTGACAACAGTTCTGGGCGCACTATTTTTATCGACATTGTTCGGAATGGGACTGGCTATTTTCCTTGATTATCTCGATGACTCGATTCGCACGACAGAGGAAATTGAAAGCCTGCTCCAACTTCCGGCGCTGGCGGCGATTCCCAAAATTGATTTGGTGACAAAACGCCGGATGCTGCTTGCGGGCGGTAATGATGACGGGCAGGACACTTCGAAATCCGAACTGCTTATTCACACCGACTCGCGTTCGTCCCTGGCGGAATCTTACCGGCAGCTGCGAACTTCCATTTTGCTTTCGACAGCGGGTCGCGCTCCGAAATCACTTTTGATTACCTCGAGTATGCCTTCGGAAGGCAAAACGACGACGGCGATTAATACAGCGATCAGTCTGGCTCAGACCGGCGCGAAAGTTCTGATTATTGACGCTGATATGCGCCGCCCGCGGCTTCATTCGGTTTTTGATGTCAGCAACGCGCAGGGTTTAAGCACACTTCTTTCGAGCGAGTTGACGGAAGATGAAATGCTGAACGTCATTGAATACAACGAAGATTCAAGATTAAATTTACTGACTTCCGGACCAGTTCCGCCGAACCCAGCGGAATTAATCGGCTCCGAACAGATGACAAATTTATTAAATGTTTTGCAGAAAAACTTTACGCACGTCGTTGTCGATTCGCCGCCGATTGCTTCATTCACCGATGGCGTTTTAATCGCTTCGATGGTGGACGGCGTGATCTTAGTCGTCAATTCAGGAAAAAGCTCAAGACAGGTTGTTCGCCGTTCGAGACAATTATTAATGGACATCGGCGCAAAAATTTTAGGAGTCGTTCTCAACAATGTAAATCTTCGCTCGCAGGAAAATAATTATTATTATCAAAGTTATTATCACAGAGATAATTACAGGCAGGACGACGACGAGTAATCTGAATTAAAATATAAAAAATCAAACTATTAAACGCGGCTTCACATTCCGCAAAGTAAATTTTTGTTTATGGAAAATCAAGTTAAAGTTTTAGTCACCGGGGCGGGCGGATTTATCGGCAGTCACCTCGTGAAATATTTAAAAAAAGAAAATTTTTGGGTACGCGGAGTAGACATAAAATATCCTGAATTTTTTGAATCAGAAGCCGATGAATTTGAAATTTTAGATTTACGCCGGTGGGACAACTGCCTTCAGGCGACGCGCGATGTGAAAGAAGTTTACGCGCTTGCCGCCGATATGGGCGGAATGGGTTTTATTTCAAATCATAACGCGCAGATTTTATACAACAATTCGCTGATCAATCTGCACACGCTCGAAGCCGCTAGAACAAACGGTGTCAAGCGTTATCTCTACACAAGTTCCGCCTGCATCTATCCGGAATATTTACAGGAAGAAGCAGATGTTAAGCCGCTCAGGGAAGAAGACGCCTATCCAGCGCAGCCGCAGGACGCGTACGGCTGGGAAAAACTGGTCAGCGAAATTCTCTGTATGCATTACCGCAACGATTACGGAATGGAAACCAGAACCGTCCGCTTTCACAATATTTTCGGTGAAAACGGAACATGGGAAGGCGGGCGCGAAAAAGCCCCGGCGGCGATGTGCCGTAAAATTGCCGAAGCGAAATTAGATGGGAAAAATTCAATCGAAATTTGGGGCGACGGCGAGCAAACACGTTCATTCTGTTATATCGATGATTGCGTAGAAGGCATCTATCGCCTGATGCGTTCTGATTTTCCCGAACCGCTTAACCTCGGACAAGACCGGATGGTGACTATCAATCAGCTGGCGGATATTATTTCCGAAATCGCCGGCGTAAAAATCGACAAAAAACATATTGACGGACAGCAAGGCGTACGCGGCAGAAACTCCGACAACACGAAACTGCGCGAAGTTTTGAATTGGGAACCGGAAATCTCACTCGAATCGGGTTTAGCAGTAACTTATCGATGGATTGAAGAACAAGTTCAAAATAAGACAGGAAATAACAAAAGTCATAAAGCTCTTACACAGAGCGGTGTTTCATAAATTTTAAAAATAATGAGTGGTGAATTTGCAGAAATTCCGATAACGCGCGTCCAGGATTATTGGAACCGCCGTCCGTGCAACATCCGGCATTCTACGGCTGAGATCGGAACAAAAGAGTATTTTGACCAGGTTGAAGCCCGTAAATATCTGGTTGAACCGCACATTCCGGCATTTGCTGAATTTGAACGCTGGAAGGGGAAAAAGGTTTTGGAAATTGGCTGCGGCATCGGCACCGACACGATAAATTTCGCTCGAGCGGGCGCGGAGGTTACAGCCGTCGATTTATCCGTCGAATCGCTGAAACTGGCACAACAAAGAGCTGAAATTTTTGGTCTTTCCGATCGAATCAAATTTTACGAAGTCGATGCCGAAAAACTTTCCGAATATATCCCATCTCAAAAATATGATTTGGTTTATTCTTTCGGTGTGATTCATCATTCGCCGCACCCGGAAAAAATCATTGAGCAAATTCGTCAGCACTTTGTTCATAGCGGCAGCGAATTGAAAATAATGGTTTACTACCGTTATGCGTGGAAGGTTTTGTGGATAATGCTGACTAACGGAAGAGGACAGTTTTGGAAACTTGACCGATGGATTGCCGAGCATTCGGAAGCCCAGACGGGATGTCCGGTGACATATTCCTATACTAAAAAAACGGTAGTAGATTTGATTGGAGAGGGTTTTGAGATAAAGGAAAAATATGTTGAACATATTTTTCCTTACCGTATAAAAGATTATGTAAAATACCAATACGTTAAAGAATGGTACTGGCGAATTTTTCCAAACAGCATTTTTCGAACATTGGAAAAAAAACTCGGCTGGCATCTGTGCGTAACAGCCAAGGCAAAATAACTTTGAATAGGGAAATATACTAAAAATATAAAATGATTGAAAAAGTTTCGGTTATAGGTCTCGGAAAATTAGGAGCAAGTATGGTCGCCGCGATTGCCAGTCGCGGTTTTGAAGTTATAGGCGTTGATATTCATCAGAAAACAGTCGATGCCGTCAATGAAGGGCGCGAACCGGTTCAGGAGACTGATCTGGAAAAATATCTTTCGGAAAATAAAGAGCGAATTCACGCAACAATGAGCCACGAAGAAGCTATCTTGAATTCAGATATTTCCTTCGTAATCGTACCGACTCCGAGCGACGAAAAAGGTTCATTTTCGCTGCAGTATGCGGCGTGGGCATTTAGGGAGATTGGACGGGCTTTAGCTAAAAAAGACGGTTATCACATTGTCGTTTTAACTTCGACGGTTTTGCCGGGCGCGACCCGTTTTGGGCTTTTGCCGATTTTAGAAAAAGAATCAGGTAAAAAATGCGGCGAGGATTTCGGACTTTGTTACAGTCCTGAATTCATCGCGTTGGGCAGTATTATCAGAGATTTCTTGAATCCGGATTTTACTCTATGCGGCGAATTTGACGAGCGCAGCGGAGGCGAACTTGAAAATTTTTATTCGAGAGTTATGTTTGGCAATCCAAAGTGCAAACGAATGAGTCTGGAAAATGCTGAATTAACTAAAATTTCAGTTAATACGTTTGTAACCACGAAAATAACTTTTGCCAATATGCTCGCGGATTTGTGCGAAAGGATTCCCGGCGGCGACATCGATGTGGTGACCGACGCGCTTGGGACTGATTCACGCATCGGACGAAAATATCTGACCGGCGCACTCGGTTACGGCGGACCTTGTTTTCCGCGTGATAATGTCGCTTTAAGTTATATGGCGCGCGCATTGGATTCCTGCGCCGATATTGCTGAAACAACCGATCGCGTGAATCGTTCGATGGCTGAAACTATTACCGATAAACTTCGACCTGATATAAAACAAGGTCAGACGGTAGCAATCTTAGGTTTGTCATACAAACCCAGCTCGCACGTGGTAGAAGAATCGCAAGGCATTTATTTAGCAAAAACACTTTCCGAAGCCGGAGCTCGAGTTGTCGCCTACGACCCTCTGGCGAATAAAAGCGCCGAAGCTGAACTAAAGGGAAAAATCGTGATTTTGGATTCGGCTCAAAAATGTCTGGAACAAGCTGATATTGTTTTAATTACAACGGCTGATTCTGAGTTCGAGCAGCTTAAATCGGAAGATTTTACCGCCGGCGGAAAACAATCGGTTGTTTATGATTTTTGGCGGATTTTAAAGGATGAACTCTCTGGTCAAACTAAAATCGAATATCACCCGATCGGATGCAGTAATAACAATAAGGAACAGGCAAATTTTTTAAGAGACCTCTGGGGCAGGGAAACCAACAATTTGTCGAAGGCAGAAAGTTTGTAAAAAGTGAAAAGAATTGAAATAGTAACGCCGGTTCATAATCGTCGGGAATTAACTTTGCAATGCCTGCGTAGTTTAGCCCGTATCGAGACGAACGAATTAGATGTTCATATTGTTATTGTCGATGACGGCTCAACCGACGGCACAAGAGAGGCAATTAAGAAAGATTTCCCCACCGTCGAAATTGTGCAGGGCGATGGAAACCTCTGGTTCACGGAAGGAACAAATGTCGGGATTCGCGCTGCTCTAAAACATAATCCCGATTATGTTTTGATGATTAACGACGATCAGGTTTTCGATTCTAAATTTCTATGGCAGATGGTTGAAACAGCGGAAAAATACCCGCGCTCGGTAATCGGTTCGCTGCTTTTATTGTGGGATGAGCCGCATAAATTATTCCAGGTTTCGCCGAAATGGGAAACCTGGAAGGGTGGTTGGCAGCTTTGGGAGCAGCAAACTATCTGGATGATTCCCAAAAAACCTTGGGAAGTTGAAATAATTGTCGGCAATTGTGTTTTGGTTCCAGTAGAAGCGATTCGGGAAGAAGGTTTGATGGATGCTAAGCGTTACCCAAATTTCGGAGATGCCGAATACACCCCGCGTCTGAAAAGAAAAGGTTGGAAACTGCTTATCGATCCGCGGGCGAGGGTTTTTTGTCAGCCAAATACAGTTCCAAAGAAGATTGCGACTATGACGCTGCGAGAAAAAGCAGACGCGCTTTTTTTAAATCTCGGACATATCCAAAATCTTCGGCGGCGTTATTATACGTATATTGATGGCGCCCCGACAAAATTTCATGGGATTGTCGGATTTTCTATTTTCTTTATTAGATTAGGTTGGCAAAAAATTTCCGGAAAATCCAAATTGCAAAAAGGGCGCGAAAAAGATATTGCAACATTATTTGCCAAATCTGTTGTAAAGGACTAAGTAGTTATTATAAACAAAGAAATAATTAGACTTATCAGTCGAAGCTAAGTTTTTACTTTAATGGTCTGTAAGTCAACATCTAACATCCCACTTGAAACAAAACAAAGAAGAAAATAGTCAGCCCAACTCGCCCCACAATTTTTTTTACATATGGAATTATCTGGAATGGGGCGGGGCGCAAATCCTTTTTTTTGGGTTAATGAAAGAAGCTCAAAAAGTTGGGGAAGTAAAAGCCGAAATGCCAGAGGGGTCAAACAAACAATTGTTAAAATTTTTGGACAATATCAACATTCAATACAATTTTTTCGATGCACATTTGAATTCGGCGCCCGCCATTGGGATTTCAGGAAAAATAAAAAGACATCTGAATAAAATTTTCTGCGAATTCAAGTTGTTGACTTATTTAAGCAGATATAATTTTGAAAAAAGTGTAATTCACACGGAACTGGCGCCCTGGCAATCGCTTTTGGCACTTCTTTGGTTGTGCAGAAAAGCGCCGGTTTTTGTCACGATGCATAATTCTCTGCCGCCGGTTCCGAAATGGCGTTTCGCTTTATGGAAATTAAAGTTTTGGGTTCTGGCTCGTAATAAAAAATTTAATTTATTTACCGCCAATATAAATACAAAGGAAAGTTTGCGCCCGCTTGTTCCGAATAATTTTTACAATAAAATTACTGTTATTTACGCTAACGTTAATTGTTTAGAAATTGAACAATCAAAAACGACAGCAACAGAATCTGAAAAAACAGCGAAAAAATTTAATCTGCAGACGAATAAATTTTTAGTGTTCTGCGTCGGGCAATTTATTGATCGGAAGGGGCGTTGGATTTTTCTCGAAGCGGCGCGGCAGTTGTCAGAAGAAAGTGATGATTTTGCCTTTGTCTGGATCTCCAATTCAAAACCTTCGGTGGAGGATTTAAAAAAAGCCAAAAGTTATAATCTCGGTGCAAAGTTTTTGTTGATTACATCAGATCAAATCGGCACTGAACACGTTGATTTATTTAAGTTGCTCCGGCAAGCAGATGTTTTTGCGCTCCCAAGCTATGTGGAAGGGTTGCCAATTTCGATTTTAGAATCGATGGCGCTCGGAATACCGACCATTTCGACTAATATTAATGCTATTCCCGAAGCCATTAAGCATCTCGAAACCGGACTTTTAATCGAACCGGGTAACTCCGGCGCATTGAAAGATTCGATTTTGCTTTTAAAAAACAATTCCTCGCTCAGAGAAAAGTTGTCGATTCAGGGAGAAAAATATATTTTGGAAAATTTTGATGAAACAAAAATTGCCGAAATAGCTGTTGAGCGTTATATAGAATCGTTTAGGAAGTAAAAATGGACAATGAATTAAAAACGGAAAACAGCAGAAGCATCGCAAGAAATGTCTTGTATGGTTTTTCAACTTTTATTATCCCTCTGTTTTTCAGTTTTTATGCTACCCGTCTGATCGTCAAAAAACTTGGTAATGAAGATTACGGTCTTTACGCGCTTGTGCTTGGATTTGTCGTCTACTCATTTAATTTTAGTTTTGGACGCGCAATCACCAAATATATTGCTGAATATCGAATATCGGGTGAAAATCATAAAATAAACGATGTTATCTCAGCAGCTTTGTCGATCAATTTAGCAGTTGCTTTAACTGGTGTCGCGTTAATTTGTTGGTTCGCGAATTGGCTTGTAACAAATGTTTATCTGATTGAACCGGAGAATCAAGCTAAAACCACGACCGGATTGCATATTGCGTCGGCAATTGTTTTTTTTCTGATGCTGAATCAAATTTTCAGCGCGATATTGCAGGGAATTCATCGTTTTGATATTTTTTCCAAGATTTCAAATTTGAATAATCTAGCGGTGGTGCTGGGCAATATTTTTTTAGTTTACAACGATTATAATTTTCTGGATTTATTATTCTGGAATTTGATTATTACTTTTTTCACTGGTTTTGTTTTTGTTTTTTATGCCAAAAAATTTGTTCCGGAGTTCAAAATAAGCTTTACTATAAAGCCGGAAATACTGAAACTGATCGTCCGTTTCAGCTCGGGGATTATCGGTTACCAGATCCTCGCTAATCTGCTTCTCCTTTTTGAGCGCGGCTGGATAATCAGCAAACTCGGAGCTGAAAATTTAACGTTTTACGTTGTTCCGATGACGCTCTCTATTTTTATACATAATTTTATCGGAAGCTTTGCGTTGGTAATTTTCCCGCTCGCCAGCGAATTAAAAGATAATCCCGAAAAACTTTTGCGGTTATATAAAAAGGCGACCAAAATAGTTTGTTTTTTGGTGGTATTTCTGGCAACGACTTTGATTGTTGAAAGCCATTTGTTTTTAACCTTGTGGATGGGCGCGGATTTTGCCGCTCAGACTTCGACTTTATTGGTTATACATACAATAAGTTTCAGCCTTTTGGCAATTCAGACTATTTCCTGGCAGATGACGGAGGGTCTAGGCTATCCCGGCTACAATATTGTAAGTTTTATAATATGTCTGGTAATAAATGTTTTTTTGATTGTTTTATTAACCCAAAGTTTGGGAAACGTCGGAGTAGCTTTTGGCAGAATGGCAGGTTTGTCGGCAATGTTTTTGTCAATTTTTTACATTGAAAAATTATTTTTCGACCGGATTCAGACAAAATTTTGGTTGAAACTATTAGGAGTTATCGGAGTTGCAGCTTTTAGTACAGTTATCACAGAAAAATTAATCGTATCTAATTTTCAGACAACCTGGAGCGTATTTGTTTTTGCTACAATAAGTGGTGGAATTGTTTACTGCGCGGCATTGTTGGTTTTGGGATTTGTTGATGCGGAAGATAAACTTTTAATTAAAAATCTTATTAGACGGTAATATTTAAGTATGAAGGATAAATTAGAACTTGTTCAAAGGGTGGATTTTATCAAACAAGTTTGTGCTGGCAAAAAAGTCTTGCATCTCGGCTGCACGGATCATCCGTACACTCTGGAAGCTATCAAAAACAATATGCTCCTGCATTTTAAGTTAGAAAAAACGGCAAAGGAATTATACGGATTTGATTATGATCAGGAAGGAATAGACATTTTATCAAAGGCGGGCGGCAGAAACCTTTTTCGGGCGGATTTGGAAAAGCTCGACGAAGTAGAATTGGACGAAACTTTCGAGGTGATTATCGCGGGCGAAATGATCGAACATCTCTCGAATCCGGGACTGTTTTTAAGAGGTATCAAACGTTTTATGCATTCCGAAACAAGCCTGGTGATTACAACTATTAACGCTTACAGCGCTCTTCGGTTTTTTATGTATGGTTTGCGCGGGAAAGGCGGCGAAAATGAACCGGTGCATCTCGATCATGTCGCATATTACTCGTATCGAACCCTTAGTCTGGCGATTCGGAGAGAAACTCTACAGGTAAAAAATTTTTATTTTTATGATATTGGTCCCGAACACAGGCAGTTTAATCGCTGGTTTTATAATTTTATCAATGATGTCTCCGTTTCATTCTCGCCGCAGTTATCTGACGGTGTCATTGCCGTATGTCATTTAAACGAAGATTAAAAATATTGAGTGAAAATTTGACTATTTTTTAAGATTTATCGAGTAATTTTTATGTTGAACTCAAAACAGCGACCCGCATTTTTACAAAACAGAGACACCGCGCTTTTGTTTCCGGTTGTTTTAATTGCCATCATCACTTTTGTTGGCGGTTTTTCGCTGATTTTTGTTTCCGACGACGCGGGTAATCCGTTTAAGCAGCTTTTTCTGATGCCGTGGGTAATTTTGCTGGGGTTTGTTTTAGCGGCGCCGAGTTTCTATCTGTATTATCGCGGACGTTTTGGTTTTTTTCATCCGTTGGTCTTCGCGGCTTGGTCTTATTTTGTGCCAGCTTTTTTTGTGGGCGGAATAATTTTAGCCTCAGGTTTGTCGCAGCCTTATTTTTTGTCGTTTGTCGAAGATGAAAGATACAATCTGCCTTTGACCATTGTTTATGTAATTTTAGGCTATGGCGGATTGTCGGTTGGGTTTTTTCTTCCGCTCGGAAAAAAAATTGGGAAGAGAATAAACAGACGTTTGCCTGTGTGGGATTGGAAACCGGAGAATTTGTATCTGCCCGCGATTCTGCTTTTGTTTATTGGTATCGGAAACAGCATCGTCGCATTTGGTTTCGGAATTTTAGGTTATCAAAAAGTTGATGTCGTTGGCGCATACGACGGATTATTATTTCTTTTAACGCTGTTGTGGCTTGAGGCGAGTTTTATCTTGTGGCTGTGTATATTCCGTACTAAAACCTTAAATGTCAATCATTCTTTGGTCATCGGTTTACTTTTGGCGACGTCTCTGACCAAATCCGCTTTTCAGGGAAATCGCGGAAGCTTGTTTCAACTCTTTATATTAATTGCCTGCGCGTTCATTTTCGCTGTTAACACGCTTAAATTGAGACACAAAGTTTTCGGAGTACTATTGCTTGTTTCAGCAATCGTCGTCGGAATGATTTACGGAACGACTTTCCGAAGTGTCAAACAGACCGAATCGAGAGTCAGTACCGATGAATATATCGAAAATATCGGACAAACTTTCGATAAATTATTTGAACAGGATTTGGTCGATAATTTAGCCGAAGGAGTTTCCGCGCTTGCCGAACGAATTGAAAATGTCAGTTCCTTAGCCGTTGTAGTTTCCAATTATGAAAAATTAGAGCCTTACGAAGAAAGTTACGGACTAAAGGATAATATCTGGAAGGACAGTATTACTTTTTTTATTCCCCGACCATTATGGGTAAACAAACCGGTCGGTTCAGAACCGCGCCAATACGCCGATTTGTATTTTAATTATAGTGAAAATTCTTTTACGGTGACGCCGATGGGCGATCTTTTACGTAATTTCGGACCTTTCGGAGTTCCGCTCGGAATGATGCTTCTGGGAATTATTTTAAGCGCGATTTATACCGCTCTGATTGAAGACCAAGTTTTTTCAATTTGGCGCACCGCCTTATTTTATATGCTTCTGACGACAGTTTCATACGAAGGTTTTTATGGAACAATCATTCCATATTTAATAAAATACGGTTTGCTGGCGGTTGCCGGAATACTTTTTATACAATTTTTTCAGGTAGGTTCAGGCACTCAATCTTCGGGAAGGGCGAGAAGATTAAATTAAAAACGAGAATTGGTTTAGACAACGTTTTCCAGGACGTTCTTATCAAAAATGGAAGTAAAAGTTTTTACAAACGGTTGTTTTGATATAATTCATCCAGGGCATATCGATTTTCTCAGACGCGCCGGAGAACTCGGAACGAATCTGATTGTTGGCATCAACAGTGATTCTTCAATTCGAGCGATCAAAGGCAAACCAAAACCATATATGAACGAAATTGACCGCAAGGCAATTTTGCAGGCAATCAAATTTGTCGATCAAGTTTATATTTTTAATGAAACCACGCCCGAATCGCTGATCAAAAAAATTAATCCTGATGTTTTGGTAAAGGGCGGCGATTGGACTGTAGATGAAATTGTCGGTTCCGATTTTGTTTTAAAAAAGGGCGGAAAGGTTTTATCACTTGCTCTCCTGGAAAATTATTCGTCAAGTTCGATTGCCGAGAAAATAAAAAACAGTGAAGTAAAAAATTTGCCTCAGATTCAGGAAAAAACCGGCAGCCAGGTAATTGTAAATGCTCTGAAGACACACATACAAATATTTGAACAATTATTAAAAAGTGAAATTTTGATAATTGAAGAGTGCGCTGAACTTATTTATCGGACATTTCTCAATGGAAATAAAGTTTTAATTTGCGGCAACGGTGGAAGCGCCGCCGATGCACAGCATATCGCCGCTGAATTCGTCGGCAGGTATGAAGTTGAAAGAAAGGCTTTGCCGGTAATCGCTCTAACGACTGATACTTCTGCACTCACCGCACTCGCCAATGACTACAGCTTTGAAAAAATTTTTTCCAGGCAAGTTGAAGCTTTAGGCGCAAAAAATGATTTGTTAATTGCCATCAGCACCAGCGGTAATTCCTCAAATGTTAGTGCCGCGGTGATGACCGCCAGACAAATTGGCTGTAAAACCATTGGTTTAACTGGCTCTAAAGGTAAAAAACTAGCGTCGCTCTGCGATACAAGTATTTTAGTGCCGGCAATACTGACAGCCAGAATCCAGGAAGCGCACATTGCGATCGGACATATCTGGTGTGAAATAATCGACCTTAAATTCCAAAAGTAAATTTTTTCTTTTAAAGTTATAAATCAAAACGTTTTTAGTATGGAAATTACGAAAGATTTCAAAAATATAAATGTTTTGATCGTTGGAGACGTGATGCTTGACCGCTATTGGTGGGGAAGCGTCGAACGGATTTCTCCAGAAGCTCCGGTTCCGATATTGAATTTAAACAACACCACGCTCGCAGCCGGCGGCGCGGCAAATGTTGCCGCGAATGTCGATGGTTTAGGAGCTAAACCATTTCTGATAGGGATTGTGGGCACAGATCCAGAATCAGAATTATTCTGTGAATTATTGAACTCAAAAAAAATTTCGACTGATTATTTATATCGGCATCCTGACCGACCGACAACAATCAAGACAAGAATTTTAGGGCATAATCAACAGATTGTGAGAGTTGACCAGGAACAGACAAACAATATTTCGGAATTTGAAGAAGAAGATATCTGGAACTTAATTTTTCAAATTATAAACACCGTTGATGTAATCATTGTGTCTGATTATGGAAAAGGGTTAGTAACAAAATCAATTTTAATGCGTCTGATAAATTTTGGGAATGACAATGACAAAATTGTATTAATTGATCCAAAGGGGAAAGATTATACAAAATATTCCGGAGCGACATTATTGACTCCAAATCAATTTGAATTGATCCAAGCCTGCAATTTAGATAGCTGTAAACAAACGACAATTGAGGAAGCCGGGAGTAATCTGCTCGGAAAATTATCTCTAAATAATCTTCTCGTCACACAGGGCGGGGACGGAATGACATTATTTCGACAGAATCAATTGCCCGAACATCTTCCGGCGTTGGCGCGCAATGTATATGATGTGACGGGGGCGGGCGATACGGTTATCGCAACTTTGGGAGTAGCGTTGGCAAGCGGTTTTGACACGCTCGCCGCGGCAAAATTGGCGAATGTCGCCGCCGGTTTGATTGTTGAGCAGATCGGAACTACCGCGATAACTCTGGAAATGCTGAAGTCAGAATTAAATTAGAAATTCGCGAATAAATTGTATTTATCCATTCAAAATGCCAACGAAAATACTTTATATCGAACGTAAACTAGAAAACGGTGTCAGTATCGAAAAGGTTTTCAGGCAAATTGCCAAAAATTTGAATCAGAAAGAATTTTATAATTCGTTCCAGCAGTTGCCTTTTAGAAACAATACCTTTGGTACATTGAAAAATTTATTTTTTTTTAAATCAAAAAAAAGCGACATTTTTCATATAACGGGTCACGTTCATTACATCGCTTTAATTTTACCCTCCAATAAAACAGTTTTAACCATTCACGATTTAGGAATTCTCAAGATCCGAAAAGGACTTCGGCGATACGTTTTAAAAAAAATATTATTTGATTTTCCAATCCGTCGGCTTAAATTTATTACGACGATTTCCGAGACGGTTAAAAAAGAAATAGTTTTTCATACCAAATGTGATGAAAAAAAAATACGTGTGATAGAGAATCCTCTGCAGGATCATTTTAATTCAGCGTCCAAAAAAATATTTAATGCGGAATATCCGACTATTCTGCAGATCGGCACAACTCCAAATAAAAATTTAGAAAATGTGATAAAAGCTTTGAGCGGGATTCCATGTCGTTTGAAAATAATCGGAAAATTAGAAGATAATATTCTGAGCGAATTAAAAACGCAAAAGATTGATTTTGTGAACGTTTTTAATTTGAATAATGAGGAAATTAAAACCGAATACCAAAACGCGGACCTCGTCACATTTTGCTCTTTGTATGAAGGCTTTGGTTTGCCGATTATCGAAGCGCAGGCGATGCGAACTCCGGTGGTAACAAGTAATATAAGCCCCTTAAAAGAGGTCGCGGGCGGCGGCGCCGTTTTGGTTGATCCAAATAGTTACTTGAGTTTACAGAAGGGAATCTTAAGTTTAATCGAAAATAAAATTCTTCGTGAAAAGTTAATTGAAGTTGGACTGAAAAATATTAGACGTTTTGAACCAAAGAAGATTTCTCATAATTACGAAAATTTATACCGGGAAATTAACGATAGTAATTCTCGAAACAAGTTGTTTTGAAATAAAATGTCAAAAAATATAGTTGAAAATAGCAGAAAGAAAATCTTAATTATCTGCAATTATTATTTGCCCGGTTTTAAAAGCGGTGGAAGTCTCCGAACAATTGTTAATATGATTGAACGCTTGGGAGACGAATTCGATTTTAAAATTATAACGTTTGATCACGATGGTGACAAGATTAGATATAAAAATATTGAAGTTAATAAATGGAATCAACGTGGAAAGGCGCAAGTGCTTTATTTGTCACAAAATACCGTTAATATTTCGAAATTACGTGAACTTATTATAGAGACTCGGGCAGATTCGATCTACATTAACAGTGTTTTCTCGAAGTTGTCATTTTTCGTATTGGTTCTAAAAAAATTAAATCTGATTCCAGAAATAAAAATAGTTTTAGCCCCCGAAGGTGAATTATCTGTCGGCGCTTTGCAGTTAAAGGCGAAAAAGAAAAATCTATTTTTGAAGGCAGCACGTCTTACGGGTTTGTTTGATCAATTAATCTGGAAAACTACATCCGAATTAGAAAAAAAAGAAGTAGAAAATTTGACCTCAAAATATGAAAAGATTTTCATCGCTCCGAATATGCCTGCCGGAATTTTACTTGAAAATTATAAGCAGGATGCCAAGCCGCCAAAAGATAAAGAAAATACTCGGATGGTTTTTCTTTCCAGGTATATGCGCAAAAAAAACTTAAAGTGGTTTATAGAATTGCTCACAGACATTAAACAGCCTTTGACCCTCGACATTTACGGACCAATAGAAGACAAAAATTATTGGCAGGAAAGCTTAGCAATTATTCAACGTTTACCCTCAAACATAAAAGTGAATTATGCAGGCTCGATTTCGCACAATGAGGTGGTTTCAACTTTATTTAAATATCATTATTTTATCTTGCCGACTTTAGGTGAGAATTTCGGGCACGTTTTTATTGAAGCCCTCAGTGCGGGATGTCCAATTATAATTAGCGATCGAACGCCCTGGCTAAATTTATATGAGAAAAGTGTTGGCTGGGATTTACCTCTCGAAGAACCTGATAAATGGCTTGAAGTTATTAGAGAATGCATTAATGCAGATCAGGTAAAATATAACAATATATCAAGTAAAGCGCGAAGTTTCGCCGTTGAATGGCTTTCAGATAAAAAAGTTAAAGAAGCAACTTATGAGGTGTTGAGTTACAGTGTATGCGCTACATAACACAACTAATCTTAAACGATACAAAATAGACGAGTTGAGTATATAAATAATTATTGCAATGTTGAAAGTCCAACGGTTAATAAAATACATTAATTATGAAAATTTTAGTTTTTGGTGGGGGAGGAATGCTTGGACACAAATTAGTCCAAAAATTACAAGTGGATTTTGATGTGTGGACAAGTTTTAGAGACAGCTATAAAAAATATGAAAATCTAAAATTTTTCAATCCAGAGAAAATTGTTAATCGAGTAAATGTATTAGATTTTGAATCGATACAAAAAACTATTAGAGAAGTTAACCCGGAAATTTTGATCAACGCCGTCGGAATAATTAAACAACTTCCATCTTCAAAAGATGTCATAAAGACTCTTTTAACAAATTCAATTTTTCCACACCAACTGGCAGAAATTTGTGCCGAAGAAAATCGTTATTTAATAAATATCAGCACCGATTGTGTTTTTGATGGTGCGAAAGGGAATTATAAAGAAGAGGATATTTCTAACGCATCTGATTTATACGGAAGAAGCAAAAGCTTAGGCGAGGTAAATAACCAAAGGTGTCTTACAATCAGGACTTCAATTATCGGTAGAGAACTTTTTACAAAGAATAGTTTGGTCGAGTGGTTTTTAAGCAATGAAGAAGTTCGAATAAAAGGATTTGTAAATGCTATCTATTCCGGTTTCCCAACAATAATACTGGCTGAAATTATTTCAGAATTATTAAGGCATCAGGATTTTTTGGAAGGTTTATATCACGTTTCGAGCGAACCGATTAATAAATACGAATTGTTGAAATTATTAAAAAAAGCTTTTCAAATCAAGGTTGAGATTGAACCTTTTGAAGAATTTAAGATTGATCGAAGTCTAAACTCCGATAAATTTAGAAAACAAACTAATTTCGCGCCGCTCAGTTGGGAGGAGATGATTACAATAATGGCGAATGATAAATTTCCATATCAAAACAAATGAATAATTTAGAAGGAAAAAGAATTTTAGTTACCGGCGGAACCGGTTCGCTCGGACAAACTTTAGTTCGGAGATTGCTCAGAGGAGAAATGGGTAAGCCTTCGCGGGTCACTGTTTTTTCGCGCGATGAAGCCAAACAGCATTATATGCGTCTGGACTTTATGCATCGAAAAACCGCCACCGACGATGTAATTTATGAAAATTCGCAGGATTTGTTAAATTTTCGGATTGGCGACGTGCGCGATTACTCGGCAATACTTTCGGCACTGCGCGAGTGTGATGTGGTTTTTCACGCCGCCGCGCTCAAGCAAGTACCTTCGTGTGAATATTTTCCGTATGAAGCGGTTTTAACAAATATTGTCGGGGCGCAGAATGTTGCGCGCGCGATTCGTGAAAACAATCTCCCGATCAAAAAAGTAATCGGAATATCCACAGATAAAGCGTGTAAACCGATTAATGTGATGGGAATGACCAAGGCTCTGCAGGAGAGGGTTTTAATTGAAGCGAATAGAGATTGCCCGGATACAAATTTTATGTGCGTGAGATACGGCAACGTGATTGCTTCACGCGGTTCGATTGTTCCACTGTTTGTCGAACAGGTAAGAAAAAATCAGACATTAACCGTAACCTTAGAAGAGATGACCAGATTTTTGTTAAGTCTCGATAAAGCGGTCGACACGGTTTTTGCCGCTATTGACAATGGAATGCGGGGCGAAACATATGTGCCTCAAGTATCTTCCGCGAAAATGATTGATGTGGCGAATGCTCTGATGGGTAAAAAAAAGCTGCCGATTGTATTTACAGGCATTCGTCCGGGAGAGAAGGTTCACGAAATTATGGTTTCCGAAGAAGAATGTTTTCGAACGATCGAACGGGGCGAATATTATGTTATCTTGCCAGTTTTGCCTGAGCTTCGACAGGAAAAGGATTTTTCTCCGGCACTGAGTTCTGAATATTCTTCGAAAGACAAAAATATTTCTATCGAAAAATTAAAATTATTACTCGGTCAGGCTGATTCGGAAATCAGGCGATTTATCGAAAAAGGGTGAAAAATTATAAAATTATGAAAGTAATGACAATTTTCGGGACACGTCCAGAAATTATCAGATTAAGTCCGATTTTAAAAATTCTCGACCGGCACAGCGAACATATTACAGTTCATACCGGGCAAAATTATCACGAAAGCCTGAGCGATATTTTTATAAGAGATTTGGAGGTGCGGACACCGGATATTCATCTGGGAATAAAATCGAGCGGAATCGGAGATCAAATCGGACAGATTTTGAGCAAAACCGATGAAATTTTAGAAGAACATAAACCGGATAAAATCTTAATTCTGGGCGATACCAACAGCGCCTTATCAGCGATTATCGCGGCGCGGCGCGGCATTCCCGTTTTTCATATGGAAGCGGGGAATCGGTGTTTTGACAGACGTGTTCCGGAAGAAGTTAATCGCCGTATCATCGATCATTCAAGCACTATTCTGCTTCCATACACCGAGCGAAGTAAGGAGAATTTAATTGCCGAAGGAATTGAACGAGAAAGAATATATGTTACGGGAAATCCGATCAAAGAAGTTTTGGATAACTTTTCACAAAAAATAGAGGAAAGCGATTCGCTTGAAAAATTTGATGTTAAACCCTCGGAATATTTTTTAGTGACGCTGCACAGAGCTGAAAACGTTGATTTGCCGGAGCGCCTGAAAATGATTTTTGAAGCCTTTTCACAGTTGGTTGAAAAATTTGGTAAAACAATGCTGATCAGCGTCCATCCGCGAACGGCTGAAAAACTTAAAAAATTCAAAATCGAAGTTGCGTCTGATAAAATCAAATTACTTGAACCGCTCGGTTTCTTTGATTTTGTTAAATTGGAAAAAAACGCGATGGCGGTTTTGTCCGACAGCGGCACTGTCCAGGAAGAATGTGCGATTTTCGGCGTCCCGAATGTGACTTTGCGCGATGTCACCGAACGCCCGGAAACAATCGAATGCGGAAGCAATATTCTGAGCGGGGCTGGTTTCGGTTCAATTTTGCTCTCGGTTGAACTTGCTATCGCGCAAATGCCGGACTGGACTCCGCCCATCGAATATCTGAATCCTAATGTTTCACGAACGGTCAGTAAAATTATTTTGGGTTACACGTCCGTCAGAAAACATACGAGTTAAATAGAGAATCTTTTAGAAAAATTTTTTTATTGTTTCTGAAATGGATAGAGAATTAAATTTTAGGAAAAACAACGTCGAATCCGATTCACAGAATAAAAAAACTCTCTGGGTGATCACCGAGCTTTATTATCCGGAGAACAATCAAACCGGCTATTATATGACGGGCATCGCCGAGGGTCTGACCAAAAATTTTAATGTCAGAGTAATTTGCGGGCAGCCGAATTACGCTGCCAGAGGAACATTCGCTCCAAAAAGAGAAAATCATAAGAACGTGGAAATTTTTCGTGTCTGGAGCACAACTCTTAATAAAGATATAATTTTTCTTCGATTGATAAATATGTTGACCATCGGATTTTCTATCTTTTTTAAAATGGTGGCTAAAATCAAAAAAGATGAGGAAATGCTAGTCGTTTCCGCTCCGCCGACTCTACCGTTTAGTGCCGCTCTTGCCGCAAAATTGCGGGGGGCAAAATATTCATTAATTATTCAGGATAAATATCCGGAAACGCTAATCGCCGTCGGCAAAGTAAATCCGCAATCTTTTTTTGTCAGAATTCTTAATAGTTTCAACATATGGCTTTATCAGGGAGCAAAAAAAATTATAGTGGTCGGACGTGATATGCAGGCGCTGGTTATTTCTCAAATAAAACAGTCCTCCGATGGGAAATTTCCCCCGGTGGAGGTTATACAAAACTGGGCGTCGCTTGAGGAAATTGAGCCGATGCCGAGAAATAACAACCAACTTTTGCGACAATTAAAGATTGCCGATAAATTCGTTTTTTTGTATGCCGGAAATATGGGGCATCCGCAGGATATAGAAAGTATTGTCGGGTGTGCCGAAAAGCTTAAAATGGACGAAAGATTTCACTTTCTTTTTATCGGCTCGGGCGTTAAGAGAAAATGGCTTGAAAGAGAAGTATCGGAAAAAAATCTATCAAATATAACTGTTTTGCCGCCGCGTTCGAGGAGCGAACAAAATATTTTTCTGAACGCCTGTGATGTCGGTCTTGTTCCATTGGTCAAAAAAATGTGGGGGGTGGCGATGCCGTCCAGAACGTATAATTTAATGGCTGCCGGCAAACCGATTTTAGCCTTAACCGAAAATAATTCTGAAGTCGCGAAGGTAATCGAAGATGAAAAGGTCGGCTGGTATGTTTCCCCGAATGATCCGGAAGCGCTCTGTAAAATCATTTTTGAAATTTTTGAGAATCGCGCGACACTGCCCGAGATGGGGCAGCGTGCTCGCCTTTCGGCATTAGAAAAATATTCGGTCGAGGCGGCGGTGGAGAAATATAATAATTTCTTAAACTAATGCGTCCGATAACTTTCTAATCAAAGTGTTGCTCAATTTACAAAATGAGAGTTTTAATTACAGGTGCAAGCGGTTTTATCGGGAAGGAAATTGTTAAAGAGTGTCAGAACTCAGGTTTTAAAACTGTTCAACTTGTCAGCCATCGTAGCCAAAAGAACGAGTGCCAAAAAAACGAAAATTATTCTATGATTATGGCGATTGATATTACAGATTATAAAAATTTTCGCCAATTGGAAAAAACTGAAAATGTCGATGTATTGATACACGCGGCTGGATTGGCGCATCAATTTGGAGACACAAAAAAAGAAGAATTCGATCTGGTAAATGTGCGGGGCACAAAAAATATTTCTGAATTGGCAGTCCATCTAAAAATTAAACAATTTATTTTAATTAGTTCGACTGCGGTTTATGGCGCCTTTGAAAACATTAACGGCAAAGAAAAAAATAAAAATCAAGGCATATTTGACGAAAATTCACCGACCAACCCGCAGACGTCCTATGCGAAAAGTAAGTTGGAAGCAGAAAAAATTTGTACGGAGATTTGCGAAAAAAATAAAATACCGTTGACCATTCTGCGTCTCTCGCCGGTTATCGGCGAAGGTAATCGGGGGAATGTCGAGCGTCTGGTTAAAGCTATCGAGCGAAAAAGATTTGTATGGATTGGAAACGGAGAAAATCTTAAATCTCTGATTTACAAAAACGATGTGGCGGGCGCGTGCGTCAGGATAATCGAGGAGAAAACAGGCGCGACCGAAATTTTCAATTTATCCGCCGAGCCTTTGCCTTTAAAGAATTTGGTCGGCGAAATTTCCAGAAGGCTGCACCGAAAAATCCCCGGATTTTCCATTCCAGCAATTTTTCCTAAAATGATCTTTGGCGTTAACAAAAAAACTCTAAGAAGTAAAAAAATTTGTAAATTTGAGCAGACATTTGAAAAGTGGCTGGCGGTAGATGTCTACCAGAGCGAAAAAATTAAGCATAAATATAATTTTACCCCAAAATTCTCGATCGCCGAGGGTATCCGAAAACAAGTAGACTGGTATAAATTGAATAAAGACCAAAATTTATAGATGTGCCCAAAAAATTGAATTTTGTTTATTATAATTATATATTTCATTATATTCGCCGTCGCTTTTTTAGGGATAAAACTATTTCTTCGCCTCAATAAAAAGTGGAATATTCTGGATGTCCCGAATGAAAGAAGTTCGCATACCAGACCGACTCCGCGCGGCGGCGGGTTAGTAATCGTTCTGGTTAGTTTGCTCGCTTACACAATTTATACAAATTTTTTCACACGGGAATTTTCATGGGCATATTTTGGCGGCGCGATTTTGATTGTTTCAATTAGCTGGCTGGATGATTTATATTCAGTTTCATCGCTTCTGAGATTCATCGTGCATTCGATCGCGGCCGGTTTAATCGTTTTGTATTTGGGAGAATCTCAAAGTATATACATTCCTTTTTATGGGCTTTTAAAGTCAAATTTTTGTCCGCAGATAATCATCTTCTTATGGATCGTCTGGCTCACCAACGCATATAATTTTATGGACGGCATTGACGCTCTCGCAGGGATGCAGGCAGTTACCGCCGGACTCGGATGGTTAATGGTCGGAAAAATTCTCGGACAGGAAACGGCAGGTTTTTATGGCGGCGTGATCGCGTTTTCAAGTCTGGGGTTTTTAATCTTTAACCGCTACCCGGCAAAAATTTTTATGGGTGATGTGGGAAGCGCGTTTTTAGGCTATACCTTTGCGGTATTTCCTTTTCTTTTCTTCAGAGAGACTGTAATAGATACGGCGATTTTGCCGGTGGTTGCAATTCTTCTGGTCTGGCTTTTTGTGTTTGATACGGTTTTGACGTTAACTCGGAGACTTTTCAAACGAGAAAAGATTTGGCAGGCTCACCGCAGTCATATATACCAGAGGCTTGTGGCGGCAGGTGTCTCGCAAGTAAAGGTAACCGGTTTATATGTATTAATTTCGTTAACAATTATCATTTTGATTTTTATAAATTTAAGAATAAATAATTTCTGGAGCGCAACGATAATAATTATTACTATTGAATCTTTGGGACTTTTTATTTTTTCCAGGATTAAAGAAAGAAGTAAAACTCCCGAATTGAATTAAAAGATTATGTTTGAGAAAAAAATTATAAATTAGATATGACAAAAGCAATCCAACAAATTTTTATCCGAGTTTATGGCGTTACAATTTGTATCAAAACTAATAAAAAAGCCCTTTTAAGTGAATTAAAAAATGAAATTATTAAAACTATTCCGGTAAAATTTGAATTTATTGACCAGCAAAATGCGGAACACATTATTTATATTGAATCAACAAAAAATAAAATGTATGAATTTTATTTAAATAATGAAAATAAAGGACTGTTTAGTAAGTTAGATGTGATCGAAATGTTCAAAAGTATGTTACGACTTACCATAGCGGAATTTGCAGTCTCAAAAGTTTTTTTACATGCCGGGGTGGTTGCCTGGAAAGGGAGAGCGATAGTTATACCAGCTAATAGTTTTAAGGGTAAAACAACTTTGGTTGCAGAATTAGTCAAAAAAGGAGCGTTATATTATTCTGATGAATATACGGTATTAAACAAAAAAGGCTTTGTTCATTCATTTCCAAAAAAGCTTTCTTTAAGAAGTCCGACAGACAAAAATTTTCAGGCGGATTATTCTGTTGAATCCTTGGGTGGTCGCGCGGGCAAAAAAATTATACCTGTCGGAATGATTTTGTTAACTGAATTTGATTCAAATTCGACCGCAAAAAAATGGAACCCTAAGCTTTTAAGTGCCGGACAAGGAATCCTGGAAATTATTCCTCACACAATTTCTATCAGATATGATACAAAATTTGCATTAAAGGTATTGAATAAAGTCGCAAGTCGTGCCATAATCGCTAAGAGTAAAAGAGGTGAAGCAAAAGAATTTGTTGATTTGCTGATAAATTTTTTTGAAAATAATGTAGAATACACCCGAAATTAAAACTGATTAAATAATTTATCATTAAATATTGAGGAGAAAAATAAAGATGTCACAAAATCCAATCGCCCGAAAAAACGGGCTGGTTTTACAGGAAATGCCGGATGAGCTTTTAGTTTATGATCTGGATACAAATAAAGCCCATTGTCTAAATCAAACATCAGCTTTTGTATGGAAAGCGTGTAACGGTAAAAATACCGTCAGCGATATTTCCAGTTTATATGGAAATTACGCCGGTGATTCCGTCCCGGAAGATTTGGTTTGGCTGGCGATTGACCAGTTAAGTCAAAATAATCTTTTAGAAAACAAAATAGCTTCAAAATTGAATGGACAAACCAGACGTGAATTAATCAAGAAAATTGGTTTGGCTTCGGTTATTGCTTTGCCGCTCGTGGCATCATTGGCTGCTCCAAGTTCAGTATTAGCGGTTGCTAGTTGTCCAACAACAATGTGTGAGGGTACTGCACAAGGCGGGGTATGTCAAAATTGTGCATGTAATGGTGCAGGTGCTTGTACTCCGACAGGAAATTAGATAGGCACTGAAAAAACTTGTGTGTCTATCATAATCGAACTCGTACATTTGTGTGCATTTGATTTAAAAAAAAGGAAAAAGCAGCAAAATTTTATATTTTGCTGCTTTTTCCTTTTTGGCAAGTTATGAAAGAGGATTGTGACAAAGATATTTTGAGATGGAATAAACTACAGAGGCGTTTGGCTGAAATTAATATTAAAAAGGCTTTTATTCGTTTACGCGCTATCCAAATAGAACCGATTTTAATAAAAGGATGGGCTATTAGCAGGTCATATCCGGCAAAGCATTTCAGAGCGTCTGTAGATGTCGATTTAGGTGTGAACCCTCTCCAATACCAAAAAGCGAAGGATATTTTAGAGAATGATGCCGACAACTTTATGTTTGTTGATTTACACGAAGGATTCAGGCATCTGGATAATGTTTCCTGGCAAAATTTGTTTGAAAATTCAAGACTTGTGGAAATAGAAGAGACCCCGATCAGGATTCTAAGACCCGAGGATCATTTAAGGGTTTTGTGTACCCATTGGCTTAACGACGGCGGCGCAAATAAGGAAAGGCTTTGGGACATATTCTATGCAGTGGAAAATCGTTCGGACGATTTTGAATGGGATCGTTTTTTAGAAATTTCCGGTCCGAAAAGAAGAAAATGGTTTGTTTGCGCGCTTGGTTTGGCTCACAGATACCTCGGACTCGACTTAAAAGACACTCCGATTGAGAAAGAGGCGCTGGCAATACCGAAATGGATAATTAAAGCAGTCGAAAAGGAGTGGGGAAGTGATGTCAAATTAAAACCGCTCCAAAGTTGTCTGCAGAATAAAAAAGAATTGTTTGAACAAATAAAAAAAAGAATTCCTCCAAATCCGATCCAGGCGACAATTGAAATGGAGGGGGATTTTGACAATAA
>JACCRD010000185.1 GCA_013813755.1 Acidobacteriota bacterium
TTGCTTCCTTGACCTTAAATCGCGCGTCTTCAATCTCGGAAAAATGCTCTAAAAACTCCGACCAATCCACTAAAAACGCTTTGCTCGTTATTTTCCCAGCGCTCGCCGGATTACCCGATGCGTTAATAATTTTGCCGCCCGGTGTTTCCCAATTGTGCGCGTCAACCCATTTTATCTGTGTTTTCGTCGCCGAAGGACTGGACGGAAAAGGCTTCGCGGTCAGCTGCACCGGGAAAAATTCGGCGGTCAGCGACAAATCTCGATCACGCGCGGCAACTGAAAGTTCAAGTAAATCATTGGCGAGCGATTCGGACAATTCTTCAATCACTTCCAGACGGCTGCGGTCAACTTTTGACGTTTTATTTGGCGGCGCGGCAGACTGCGTGGTTTGCGCTGATGTTTTGTCAATAACGGCAGCAATATTGATTAAAAAAATCAAACCGCCTAAAGCCATTAAAATTTGAAGTTTATAAAAAAAGCGAGGTATAAATTGCTTCACTTGTATTACTCGTTTGAAGAATTAATTTAGTTTTTGTTTTTAGACTGCGAAATCATCTAAAGTTTTGAATAACGACAGTAAATTCAAGATCTTTACGCAATCTTAATCTTTAATAAAAGAAAAGACAAACCTTTATATTAACCCGACACTGATTTAGCGGGCGGCGCGTTTTTTCCGCCACAATTAGAAATTTCATTCGATGGTAAAAAGCGTTTGCGTTGTAAAGTTTGTGGTAATTTTAGATATGTCAACGCTTAAGCTATTTGAGTTTGGAGATGCGGTAAAATTGCTTTTTGTTTTTTGGAGACTTGATGTAATCTACTATTTATCGATACGACTTGCTGAAACTATCTGTCGGGTTTTGACGTAATAATTTGCCAAAACTTCAAATCTTTCGACGAACTTGCAAAATATAGACTGTTAATCATTAATGAAGGCGATTTATGAACCAACGAATTTTTACTTCCTTTCTTCTTTTATTTTCAATCGTTTTTCAAATCGCTGCGCCGTCCGCGCAAGCTCAGACACCGGCGGTGTCCGGTAATAAAACTGTGGAATCAGGACAATTTGACCGCAGCCGTTATGCTATCCGGCATAAAAAGTTTGTTCTCGACAACGGTTTGACTTTGATTGTGCACGAAGATCGGAGCGTTCCCGTCGTCGGCGTTAATATGTGGTATCACGTGGGTTCGCGTAATGAAAAACGCGGCAAGACCGGGTTTGCTCATCTTTTTGAACATTTTTTCTTTAACGGTTCGGAAAATTATCCGCGCGGGTTTCGAGAGGCGATGGATGACCTCGGCGCCAATAACCGCAACGGCACGACGAATACCGACCGGACGAATTTTTTTGAAGACGTGCCGGTTTCCGCGCTCGAGCGCACGCTTTATCTCGAAGCCGACCGGATGGGTTTTCTCGCCAATTATATCTCGAAGGAAATGCTTGAGCGCGAGCGCGGCGTTGTCCAGAACGAAAAGCGGCAGGGCGAAAACCAGCCTTACGGGCGCGTGTTTTCGGAAATCAGCGGCAAGATTTATCCGTTTTCGCATCCGTATTCGTGGTCGGTCATCGGCTCGATGGAGGATTTAAGCGCTGCGACGCTCGACGATATTAAGGAGTGGTATCGAACTTACTACGGTCCAAATAACGCCGTCATTTCGCTTGCCGGAGACATTACGCCCGAACGCGCACTTGAGTTGGTGACTAAATATTTCGGCGGCATCGCGCCCGGTCCGCCGCTTCCCCGCACCGAAAAATGGATTCCCGCGCTTGACCGAAACATCCGCGACGAAATGGAAGACCGCGTTCCGCAAGCCCGAATCTACCGTATTTATCACGCGCCCGCCTGGAAGGACGCGGAGCTACAGCACTTGAGTTTATTTGCAGACGTTTTGGCTGGTTCAAAAAGTTCGAGGCTTGACCGAAGAATGGTTTATGAAAAGAATTTGGCAACGAGCGTCAGCGCGAGCGTCAACGGGAGCGAACTCGGAAGCACTCTGAACATCAGCGTCACTGTTAAACCGGGCGTCAACCCGGCAGATGCGGAACGCGAATTGGAAAACGTCATCAACGAATTATTAAAAAGCGGTCCGACGAACGAGGAACTGCAGCGCGCCCAAAACAGAAATCTGGCTGATTTTCTGCGCGGCATCGAGCGGCTCGGCGGTTTCGGCGGACGCTCCGATATTCTCGCCGAAAGTATGACTTACGGCGGCTCACCTGATTTTTATCTCGAACAGTTAGAATGGATGGCAAAAGCGAAACCAAGTGACGTTAAAACGGCGGCGGAAAAATGGCTCCGCGCCAATCATTACACGATGCTCGTCAAACCAGCCGCTAAACTTTCCGCCGGAAAAACGATTGTTGACCGCAAAATCCTGCCGCCTCTGGGCGACGCGCCGGAAATAAAATTCCCTGAAGTGCAGCGCGCGAAACTTAAAAATGGTTTGAACGTCATTCTGCTCGAACGCCACTCCGCGCCGATTGTCAATGTCGCGCTGGCGATAGACGCTGGCTTTGCGTCGGACACGGCGGCAAAAGCGGGGGCGTCGACGCTCGCGCTCGATTTGATGGACGAAGGCACGAAAACGCGCGACGCTTTTCAGATTTCCGACGAACCCGACACACTCGGCGCGCGTCTGAATACGGGCAGTTCGCTCGATATGTCGTTTGTTCGCCTTCAGGCAACAGCGGCGAACTTGCGCCCTTCGCTCGGAATTTTAGCTGACGTCGTACTCAACCCATCGTTCCCTGCCGACCAGTTTTCGATTCAGAAGCAGCGGCGCATCGCGCAGATCGGGCAGGAAAAAGCTAATCCGAACGCGCTCGTCCAGCGCGTTTTGCCCGGAATTCTATACGGCGCGAACCACGCTTACGGCAGACCGGCTTCGGGTTTTGAGAAATCTGTGGAAACGATTTCGCGCGAAGATTTGATAAAATGGCACACGGATTGGTTTAAGCCCGGCAACTCGACAATTATCGTGACCGGAGATATGACGCTCGACAAACTCGTTCCCGCGCTCGAAGAAGCTTTCGGCTCGTGGAAATCCGGCGCCGCGCCGACTAAAAATTTGACAAGCGTCGCTCGAACAACCGGGAAAAAGATTTATCTGATTGATAAACCCGACGCGCCGCAGTCAACGATTGTCGCCGCGCACGTTTCCGAGGCGAGCGGACAAGCGGAAGATTTGGCGGGGGAACCGGTTTTTCAAAACTTTGGCGGAATGGCGACTTCAAGGCTTAACCGAAACTTAAGGCTCGATAAACACTGGAGTTACGGTACTTCCGGACAATTGACTAACGCGCGCGGTCAGAGAACTTTTCTCGTCGTCGCGCCGGTGCAGACTGATAAAACAAAAGAATCAATCGTTGAAGTTGTCAAAGAATTAGACGATATTGCATCAAAAC
>JACCRD010000170.1 GCA_013813755.1 Acidobacteriota bacterium
CTATTGCGGTTTGTCGGTTTTTTCCTTAGACTTATTAGCTGCTACCAGAATCCATCCTTTACGCCAAAAATAGAACAAAAGACTAATTGCGACCACAACCATTAAACCAAGCGTAAAATAATAACCATTCTGAGTTTTCAGTTCGGGTATATTCTCAAAATTCATTCCATAAACTCCGGCAATAAATGAGAGCGGCAGCCAAATTGCCGAAAAAATCGTCAGAAATTTTATGATATCGTTAGTTTTGTTTGTGGTAACACTAAAATGAATGTCAAAAAGACTGTTGACTAGGTCACGGAAATTTTCCGACAAGTCTGAAATCCGCAAGAGATGATCGTGAACATCGCGGTAAAATGGCAGGATAGAAGCGGGAATGTGCGGAAATTCTCCGTGGGAGGTGCGATACAAAACATCTAACTGGCGCGCGGAAATTCTCTTCAGACGCGACACGCTCCGCCGCAAAGCCATTATCTCTTCTAAAATCGCATTACCGTCATTTTTCATCCGAAAAACTCTATCTTCCAAAGAATTGATAGTTTCGTAAAAATCATCAACCACCGGCATATACAAATCTACAAGCTGATCAAGAATTTGGTGCAGCAGATAAGCCGCGCCGCGTTTACAGGCGAAAGTATTGTTGCGAATTTCCTGTTTGACTATCTTAATACTCTGAAAAGCTTCAACCCGAAAGGTTACAACAAAATTTTTCCCGAGAAAACAATCAAGCTCTTTGGTGACAAAATTTGCCGTGTGAGTTACTTCGGGCTTAACGCCGTGAACGATAAGATACAGATAATCGGGAAAAGCTTCAACTTTCGGCTGATTGCGCGTTTCAAAACAGTCTTCAACGGTCAAAGGATGAAACTTGAAAATATTGAGCAAAATTTCCTTGACTTGTGTTGAGTCATCTTCGATTTTATTCAAGAAATCGACCCAGACGACATTACTTTCGTCAGCCAGAAGAGCCGGCAAGTCATCGGCGGTAAAATCTTCTTCAACCCGTCCCGCATTTTTTCGATAAACAAAAATATCCATAAATTTATTGACAGGTTCTTTAGCAGTCAGGCGCTTTATGCCGCATTAAATTTGATAAGATTTTCGAATCGTTTCTCTTAGTGCTAAGATTTCAACAAAATATTTTAAGGTCACCAAAAGTTTTACCACTGACAACCGTTCGCTGACAACCAGCCACAGACAAATTATGAATGATATTAAGGTTTTTATCGCCGACGACGTAAATGAAGACAAACTCGCGCCGCTGCGGGAAGCAGGTTTTGAGGTTGTCAAAGAAACAAAACTCATGCCGGAAGAATTAGCTGAAAGAATCGAGGACGCTGACGGCGTGATTGTGCGCAGCGCGACCAAAATTACTGCTGATTTGATGGACAAAGCTAAAAAATTGCGCGTCATCGGGCGCGCCGGTATCGGGGTTGATAATATTGACGTAAAAGCCGCGACGGAGCGCGGTATTGTTGTGATGAACGCGCCGGACGGCAACACGATTACCACCGCCGAACACACTATCGCGCTGCTCGTTTCGATGGCGCGAAACGTGCCGCAGGCACATGCACTCTTGCAGAGCGGGAATTGGGAAAAGAAAAGGTTTGTCGGCGTAGAACTTAACGGGAAAACGCTCGGTATCATCGGTTTAGGTAGAATCGGCGGACACGTGGCAAAAATCGCCAGGGGTTTCGGACTTAATATTCTGGCGTTTGACCCGTTTGTATCAAATGAGCACGCAAAAGATTTAGGAATTGAAGTCGGAACGCTCGAAGATATTTTCAAAAACGCAGATTTTATCACGATTCATACGCCGGTTAACGACGACACGCGCGGTATTATCGGTAAAGAAGCGTTTTCGAAAATGAAAAAAGGGGTGCGCGTGATAAATTGCGCTCGCGGCGGTTTAGTCGACGAAGCGGCGCTGCTTGAAGCCATCGAAAATGGGACTGTGGCGGGAGCGGCGCTGGACGTTTTCGCCGTTGAACCTCTGCCCAATGATTCACCGCTTTTAAATCACGCGAAAATTATCACTACGCCGCATCTGGGCGCGTCAACCACCGAAGCACAGGAAGGCGTCGCATTGACGGTCGCTGAACAGATGCGCGATTACCTGTTGACGGGCGAATTACGTGGCGCAGTCAATGCGCCTTCGATGGCGGCGAAAGATCTTGAAGCATTTCAACCTTTTATTAAATTGGCGGAAAAGCTCGGACGTTTTCAGGCGCAGGTGATGTATGAAAATCCAATCAGTAAAGTCAGACTGGAATTTGCCGGCGAACTTGCCGATAAAGACGCTTCGTCTGTCACGCGAGCATTTTTAGCCGGGCTTCTGCGCGACGTTTCGGCGCGGGTTAATGTTGTCAATGCTTTGCATATTGCCGACGAGCGTGGAATAAGTATCACAATTAGCTACATACAAACGCGAAAAAAATTAAATTTTGAGATTCGCACAACCGTCACTACCAATGAGGGTGAACAGACTGCTTCAGGAATGGTCTTCGCAAACGGTGAAGGACGCCTCACGGAAATTGGCAATTTCAGTATCGAAGCCGTCCCGACAGGTTGTATGTTAGTTACCAAAAATAAAGACGTGCCGGGCGTGATCGGCAGAATCGGTACTGTTTTAGCCGAAGCGCAAGTCAATATCAGCCGTTTTTATCTGGGCAGAGAAGCCAAAGGTGGCGAGGCTCTAGCGGTCATTGAAATTGATTCACCGCTTGAAAACAGTGTTCTGGAAGATTTGAGAAACATTGAACTTGTGAACGTCGTAAGACAAGTCAAGTTATAAAAAAGATTAAAATGATGGACATTCGGCAGGATTCATTGAAAGATTCAAAGTTCGAGATGGCGAATTATCAATATTTCTGCCGGGTGTCTTTTAAAATTTATGATTGAACAAGAAGTAACTCTGCGCGTTGAAAGTGTTTCGAAGCATTACGGCGATTTTACGGCGGTTGAAAATTTAAGTTTTAACGTTCGAGCAGGCAGAGTTTTCGGGTTTTTAGGACCAAATGGCGCGGGCAAAACAACTACAATTCGGATGATTGTCGGCATTAATTTTCCGGACGAAGGTAAAATAGAACTTTTCGGCAGTCGTATTTCGAGTGATTTGCAAAACCGTATCGGTTATTTGCCGGAAGAACGCGGACTTTATAAAAAGATGAAAATCGTCGATCAGCTTCGATACTTTGCCGCGCTTAAAAACGTGTCGCAAGCCGAAGCTGACCGGCGAATTGATTTCTGGCTCGAACGGATGCGGTTAAGCGAATGGAAAAGTAAAAAGACAACGGATTTATCAAAGGGAATGCAGCAGAAAATTCAGTTTATCTCGACGGTTCTGCATAACCCGGATTTGTTAATTCTCGACGAACCTTTTTCGGGACTCGATCCGATTAATGTTGAATTTTTGAAGGAAGTCATCGCCGAACTTAAGGCGCAAAGTAAAACAATCATCTTCTCGACGCATTTAATGGAAACGGCAGAACAGCTGTGCGACGATATTTTGCTGATCAACAAATCACGCAAAGTCGTTTCGGGGAGCCTGCGCGAAGTTAAAGCGAGTTTTGGCAGGAATTTGATCGCACTGCGAGCGGTTGGCGGCGAAGCGGTTTTGGAGGATAAAAATCTGGTGGCTAAAATTACAGATCACGCGGACGAAAAGCATCTGGTTTTAGCTGAACATGCCGACGCGCAAATTTTGCTCAAAAGTTTAATTGAAAACGGCGCGTTAATTGATAAATTTGAAAGAATAGAACCGAGCCTCAATGACATATTCATCGCAAAAATAAAAGGAATTTAATGAGAAAATTTTTATCGGTTGTAAAACACGAATACAAAAAAATTGTCCTGAAATGGTCGTTTCTGCTCGCCACTTTACTTTTTCCTCTCCTGGCGGCGGCATTCGCTGTTGTCCCGGCGTTAATTTTTTCCATCAAAGGCGAAGCAACGCGTATTATCGTTGCTGACCAGACGGGCAAAATCGCTTCGCGCGTCAGGGAAAATCTATCGAGTGAAAAAATGGCGGTGAAAGCTTCCGAAGCCCAAAAAGATGCGTTGAAAAATTTAAATGCTTCGCAGGAAGAACAAATGAAGCGCAGCGCGGAACAGATGGGTGTGAGTTTTAACTTTGTTGAATATGTTGCTGATGGAAAATCTGTCGAACAACTGAAGCGCGAATTAAACACAAAAATCACGGAAAAGGAAATCGACGCATACTTAATCGTTCCCGCGAATTATGAATCATCCGATGCGAAGTTTGAGTTTTTTTCGCGCAAAGCCGGCGATTTTGTGGCAAATTCTTCGCTCGAAAAAGCGATCAATAGTGCGGTTCGCTCGCAAAGGCTCGCTGATGCCGACATTAGCGAAGATAAATTAAAGGATTTGAGCCGGAACGTCGATTTATCAGTTAAGAAGGTCAGCGAAGAAGGCGATGAAAAAGACGACGAAGGAAGTTTCGCAGCGGGAGTTATTATCGGTTTGATGATTTACATCACGCTTCTGATTTACGGACAGCAGATTATGTCGGCGGTCGTCGAAGAAAAAGAAACACGCATCGCCGAAATACTTTTTTCGTCCGCGAAGCCTTTTGAATTGATGATGGGGAAACTGGTCGGTGTCGGGCTGGCGGGATTAACGCAGCTTGCGATCTGGGTGGTTTCGGCGCTGGTTTTGGTTGGGGTCGGCATCGCGCAGATGAGCGCCGCGGGCATCAATATTACAATTCCTGACATAACGGCGCTGACCATAATTTATTTTTTCATTTTTTTTCTGCTCGGTTTTTTTATCTACGCGACGATTTATGCTTTGATCGGTTCGATGGTCACAAACGTGCAGGAAGGCGGGCAATTTGCGATGTTTCCGGTGTTTATTCTGATTATCGGTTTTTATCTGAGCTTTGCAGTCATCCGCGATCCAAATTCAAATGTCTCTTTCTGGGTTTCGATCGCGCCTTTTTTCGCGCCGATTGTTATGCCGGTACGTATTTTAGCGGAAACGCCGCCTTTTTGGCAGATTGCCCTGGCGATTTTGCTGAATAGTTTGGCGATCGCCGGACTAGTCTGGCTGGCAGCGCGGGTTTATCGCGTTGGAATGTTGATGTATGGAAAGCGGGCGACGATTCCTGAAGTTTGGAAATGGATTCGGCAATCGTAGAATCTCACTACAGAAGCACAGAGAACAAAGAGAAAATTCAAACAAGATAGACAAAATTGCAGAATAAAATTTGACGTGCGGTTTTCGCATTTAGAAACCTCTACATTTTCTGTCTCGTGGTGAAAATAAATTATGGCGGCAAAATTTGATTACTCGCTTGATTACACAACTCTGAATTTGCGCAAAAATCCAGAACTATACCGGGTCGGGAAAGGTGAACAAGGCGTTTTATTGGTGGAGCCGTACAAATCTGAAATTCTTCCGCTCTGGCGATTTAAAACGCCGGAAATCGCGCGTGAATCAAGCGCGAAAATTTACAAAATGTTTCTTGAATATAAAAAGCAGAAGGATTTTGTCGGAATGGATATGGCGCGAAAGTTCCTTCAGATGGGTATTACACGGGCAAGACGTTACGCTAATCATCCGAGCGGCAGAAAGTATAAAAAAGGAACAAGGGAAATTATATACATTGAAGGCGAGGATAAGGTTAAAGCCGAATCCGCAAAAATTTTTTCCGAAAAATATTATCTCGTTAAAAACGACGCAGAGTATCAAATTTTGATGAACGATCACAAAGAAAAATACGAGGGCGGAGTATAAAAACACTGGAAAACATTTTTCGTAAACTTAAATCTGAACTAAAAAATTATGGCAATTGAAATTGAGAAAAAATTTACCCTATCAAACGAGCAGCACGAACAGATTTTGGCGAATTTGAAAGAATCCGGGGCAAAATATATCGGTGAAGATTTTGAAGAAAATACTTTATATCGCGGCGGCGTTTTGGACGAAAAACAAGCGGTTTTGCGTGTCAGAAAAATTGGTGATAAAACCATTTTGACTTTTAAGGAACACATTGCGAATAATTCCGGCATCAAACAACAAACTGAATACGAAACAATTGTCGAGAAATCTGAGGAGCTGGAAAAAATTATCGAAAGTCTCGGATTTGAAAAAGCTTTGGTTTATGAAAAACGCCGTCAAACCTGGACGTTTCGAGCGGTTGAGATTGTGCTCGACGAACTTCCTTTCGGGCAGTATATGGAAATCGAAGGTTCGTTGATGGCGATCGCAGAGGCTGAAATGATTTTGGATATTGAACATTTTGAAGCCGAAAACGAAACTTATCCGCGTTTAACACAAAAATTTGGTGTTCAAAATGAACAATTAACCGAAGCCAGATTTTGATAAAATTATTTAATATGGAAATATCGAAAAATTTGCTTGTAAATATGCAAGAAATTTAGTTAAAATCATTCTAACGATTATAAAAAAGGAGATTTGATTTATGAAAAAACATCTTTTTGGGTTCGCACTTTTTAGTTTAATTGTCGGAACAGCAGCTTTTGCATACGCAATGTTTAATGTTGTCAAAGTCGATGAAGTTCCCGCACCGAGTTATTATCAAGCTTATTCACCGACAAAATCCTGCTGGAAAATGAAGCGTAATGTAAGAGAATCAAACTTTGACGCACCAAAGGTCAGCCAGGCGGTCTTCAATCGACGAACTGAACAACTCAGTTTGAAATTGGAGTTGCCGGAAACATCCAGCAAAGTTGCTTTACATTTTTTTGTCAAAGATGCGGAAGGCACAAGATACATCTCTTCCGAGCAGGTTCTTGGAGGCGCGCGCGGTAGGGTAGAAGGGGAGATGGATGTGCAAACTGCAGATGGTGAATATCGTTTTGGAGAAATGAAAGTTACAGGTTCATACTCATCGTTAGACAATCTTAATTCTTATGAAAATTTGTATTTAATTGCTGAATCCGGTTCCGTTTCTCAAATTCGCAATAATAATTTTCAGCCGGAATTTGACGCCGCGAAAGCTATTCCGGTTTTGATTGATTCGGGCAGATAAAGTTGTTTAACGAAAAAACACTTTAAATAGAAAAATAAATAAAATTTTTGCAAGTCTGTTTTTGCGCTTCGTTCTTCCTGGCAAGTTACGAAGATTTACAAAAACAGACTTGCATTTTTTTTGGAGGCATTTTTCTATGAAGAAGTATTCAGTTTTTCTATTTATTACCTCGCTTGTTTTTTCAGCCTGCACGCAGAGAAGCGCGAACACCGAATTGGCTTCCGAACCAAGCCTGACATCTCCGTCATATTCAAATATGTCGATGTCATCGAATTCTTCGATGACGTCAATGGAATTGAAAAAAGATGATGGTTTTGATCAAACAGGCGGCGAGAGATATGCGGAAATCGACGAAAACCCGTTTCTCGAAACTACACACGCTC
>JACCRD010000192.1 GCA_013813755.1 Acidobacteriota bacterium
GACCGGAACGAATCCTTCGTCTTCTAATTCCCGGTTCAAAGAATTTAGCCTCCGCTGCATTGCGACCGCCGTCCGAACGGCGTTTTCAGCATCCTTCGGCGTGGCGTTCGGCGCGCCGAAAATAGCCATTAACCCATCACCGATATATTTGTCGAGCGTTCCGCCGTGCGCAAAAATTATTTCCGACATCGCTGAAAAATATCTGTTTAAAAGCCCGACCACTTTCTCCGGTTTTTCCCGTTCTGAAAAGGCTGTAAATCCGCGAATATCGGCAAAAAGAACCGTGATAGTTTGGTTGATTCCGCCAAGTTTAATTGAATCGGGATTTTCAAGCAACTGTTTTACGACGTATTCGGGCATAAAACGACTGTAATTCGCCCGCGCCACTTCCTCGCGCGCCAGACGCTTATGCGCCTTGATAGTTTCGACCGTCACCGCCGTCTGCGCCGCCACCGCGCTGATTAACTGCAAATCCTCGGGACTAAACGAAGCAAACGGATTAAACCGATCAGCGTAAATAACACCGTGAACATTTGATTCGGTAATCAAGGGAGCGCAGATAGTTGAACGAATCCCTTGCGAAACGATTGATTCAGCACCGGAAAACTGCGCGTCGGTCGTCGCGTCCTGTGACAGAAGCGCGACTTTTTCACTCATCACTTTTTGCGTAATAGTGCGGCTGATCGAAAATTTTTCAGATAAAATTTCAAGTCTCGCCTCTCGCGCTCTGACGGCAATCGGATAAAGACTGTAACTTAAGATTGTGCCGTCCGAACTTTCCTCCGCCAGCAACGCGACAACTCTTTCCGCTGGTGTTCCGCGGAACACCAAATCCGTCGCTTTAACAAACATTTCTTTCAAGTCAAAAACCGTGCCAAGCGACTTACTCATTTCATAGAGAAGATCTAAAATTTTCGCCTTTCGCCGCAACTCCTTAATTTCCGAAGGCGTGGCGACCGCGCTTTCAACTGAAAGATTCGACGAATTCCCGATAATTTCGCTGGCAGAAAGCAAAAGTTGCGTTTGACCGAGCGGCTGATCGTTATAGTTGAGATTGCTCGAAACGCTTCTGTTATCAGTTGAAAACTCAGGCGCGGCGGCGAGATTTTTTTCTTCGCTTTTTTGAATCGGCGCGACGCTGACCAAATTCCTTTTCTCAAATTCCAGTTTTGTTTCGCCGATTGTGACGACATCGCCCGGTTCGAGAATTTTTTCAAGCTGCAATACGCCATTCACAAAAACGCTGTTGACGCTGCGCTGAACCTGCCCGTTTTCAAAATGACCGTCGATGAGTTTGACAACTTCCGCTTCGGTAACAATCTGCGCGTGGCGACGCGAAACGCGGCGATCATTGAGGATAATGTCGTTGTCTTTTGCTCTGCCGACGCTGTAAATCGCGCGCGGCAACAAGTTGACCTGCCACATTTTCCCGTCCGGTTCAGTGATTTTAAGAGTTGCGTTCACGAGTTTAATTCATTGTAAATGCAAAATGGTAAATGGTAAATTGATAACGCTTCTATTTTTTATCGAGCAAATACCAATACACAATGATTTATTTTGACAACAACGCGACAACGCGCGTCGCCCCCGAAGTTTTCGAGGCAATCAAACCTTTTTTAACAGAGTTTTACGGCAACCCTTCATCCGCTTACGATTTCGGACGAGCAGCGCGAAAGGCACACGAAAAAGCGCGTGAAGCGGTTGCCGCACTGCTCGGCGCAAGCGATTCAGAGCAAATAGTTTTTACTTCCGGCGGAACAGAAAGCGATAATTGGGCAATTTTGGGAACTCTCGAAGCTAATCCGAATAAAAAGCATATCGTCACCACACGCGTCGAGCACGAAGCCGTCCGTAAAGTTTGCGAAAAATTAGAGCGCGGAGATTTTGAAATAACCTGGCTCGATGTCAACGAAGAAGGGTTTTTAGATTTGGAAACGCTCAGAAAATCTCTCCGCACTGATACGGCTTTGGTATCCGTAATGCTTGCCAATAACGAAACCGGAATTTTATTTCCCGTCGAAGAAATCGCCTCGGTTGTTAAAGAAAACTCCGACGCGCTTTTTCACGTTGACGGCGTGAATGCGGCGGGCAAAGTCGCAGTTGATTTGAAAAATACTTTAATTGATTTATTCAGCGTTTCGGGTCATAAATTTCATGCTCCCAAAGGTGTCGGCGCGCTTTATATTAAACACGGAGTTGAGATTTCTCCGCTCTATATCGGCGGCGGACAGGAAAACGGAAAACGCGCCGGAACAGAAGCGATTCACCAAACCGTTGCCCTCGGTGCGGCAGCAAATCTCGTCGCAGATTTACAAGCGATGAAAGCGATTGAAAAATTGCGCGACAACCTCGAAGACGAAATTTTGCAGAAAATTCCAAATTCTCGGTTAAACGGTACCACCGACCGAACAAAACGTCTGCCGAACACGTCGAGCATTTCATTTGAAAACATTAACGGCGAAGCGATTTTAGCAAAACTGAGCGACGCGGGTATTTTCGTCTCAACCGGTTCGGCGTGTAACGCGCAGGCGCACACGGCTTCAACCGTTTTGCAGGAGATGAACATTCCGTATTCACAGGCGATGGGCGCGATTCGGTTTTCGCTCGGCAGATATAACACTGAAAAAGAAGTCGATTTTGTTCTCGAAACGCTGCCTCAAATTATTGAAGGATTAGACAGTCTTTTGCCGCGTTAATGAGCCTGAAAATTAATAACAACTGAAATTTTGAACTCGTTATTGAAATCTTGCTTTTTGGTCAATTCAACTGATCTGCATCCAAATTCAGCACATCAACGAATAAAATACCAGTTGAGGCAAAACGCCTTTACCGAATTGAAAATTTACTGCGCCAAAGATGAAACTTTGATTATTAGCAAACCGATGTTTGAAAGTAGTGAATAAAATTAGCCAGCCAAAGCGGTATTGCAGTAACAAGAATGCTTGCATTTTTGGAAAGCGCGCCAGTTGACTTGGCAATTGACGCTTAAATAAAGTAGCTTAAAGCTAAATGTTTTAAAACCTTTTAAGGTTGGGAATAAAAGTTGTGGCTCAAGCTATTCTAAAACGCATAGCGTCCAATGAAACAAGCGCCGTCCAAGATTGTTTGGATGCTTACGGCGGCTTGGTTTGGTCGCTGGCAAGGCGGATGCTGCCAAATAATTCTGAGGAAGCCGAAGATGCGGTTCAGGAGATTTTTATCGATATTTGGAAACACGCCGGACGCTTTGACGAGACGCAGGCTTCTGAAACGACTTTTGTAGCGATGATCGCGCGGCGGCGGCTGATTGACCGAATACGAAAGCAAAACCGGCAGCCTAACACAGATTCAATGGACGATATTTCAGTTGAACCTGCCGGTCAGGTTCATCAGAATATACAAATGACTGTCGAAGCAAAGGAAGCTGCCAAAGCAATGAGCGATTTGCGTCCCGAACAACGACAGATTCTGCATCTTTCAATTGTTCAGGGCTTTTCGCATCAGGAAATTTCGGATGCGCTGGCGATACCGCTCGGCACAGTCAAAACACACGCGCGACGCGGTTTGATTCACGTGAGAGAAGTTTTAGGATTGGCAAATTCTGGCGAAACGAAGGAGGCGGCAGTATGAAAGAAATTAAAAAAGAAAGACTGCTTGAACTCCTCTCCGACCAAGCCGTTTTTGGATTGAACGAAGAAGAATCGACGGAATTTGCGCAGCTTTCAAGTCAATTTGCTGATGGGTGCGAAGATTTATCATTTGAATTAACGGCGGCGGCGGTCAGTTTAGCGGATTTGGATACGAATGAGCCTTTACCCGAGAGTTTGCGAAGTCAAATATTAGACGACTCGAAACAGTATTTTAATTTTAGTGAAGGTGACCGAAAAGTTTCCGGTTTTCCGCCGAAGACAGAAGAAAGCGTTGCGGCAGAAGCTGACGAAATTGCCCCGAATGTATATGAATTGTCGCCGCCTCGACGCTCTTTCTGGCAATCGCTTGGCTGGGCAGTCGCGGCGGCGGCTTGTATCGCTCTGGCTGTCAATATTTGGACGACTCGTCTTCGTCCGCCGGCGGAAATTGCTCAAAGTCCTGTAAATATACAAACTCCGACACCTGAATTATCGGCGGCGCAAAAACGCGAACAGTTTCTCGCCTCCGCTCAGGATATGGTTCAGACGAGCTGGACATCCGCCAAAAATGAAAAAGAGATTATTGGCGATATAGTCTGGAGCAATGCCCAACAGCAAGGTTATATGCGTTTTCGCGGCTTGCCCGCTAATGATCCGAACAAAGAAAGCTATCAACTCTGGATTGTTGATGAAACACAAAACCAAAAAACTCCTCTGAGCGGCGGCGTTTTTGATGTCTCTGAAACAGGCGAAGTCGTTATTCCGATTGACGCGCAGTTGAAGGTAAGGAAACCGAAAATATTTGCCGTGACAAAGGAAAAATCCGGCGGCGTAGTCGTCTCCGATCCTTCAAGAATTGTCGCGGTCGCTAAAATATAAGATTTTCGTATTTGAATAAGCAACAGAAAGTAGAGCTTAAGCTTTACCTTTTGTTAGCTTAAATTTTGATTTGTCAAAAAGTTTATAGAAATCATTGATCGTGTTGCCTAATTCTGATAGGGCAACACTACTGGCGGGTAATAATATGGACCGAATGTTTTTAGGGTCTGCGTATTGAAACGCCGCCGCGCGCCGCAGTGTAAACAAGTCCGATATGAAATATTTTCCTTTGTAAAAGCGCGGCTCAGGCGTTTATGCCAACATCCGAAAAGTTTGCCGAATAAGCCTATTTTGCTTCCAAACTCCCCTTTAGTTCTGTTAATGACAGCTTCCGCTATTCTGTTTTGTTCAAAAACCACCTGCATTTTATTTTTGCTCCCTACATTAAAATTTAATGTATCTGATCTTTGTAATTGAATGTCATAAACGTTGAATGTTTAGCAGTTTTTTGATGTGTTTTTCGAGTAAAAGTTTGTCTTCTCAAATTACCCGAAAGAGAAACGTTTTTTGCTGAACTTTTTCTTTCCGCCTTTTTATTATTCTTTAACTCGGCTAAAATCTTTTATAGTTTTCAAGGAGAATTGAATGAAAAAATCGCTGTTTAAAATTTGTCTGCTTTTTACATTTTTTGTTGTTTTGACATCCTCTGTTTTGGCGTGGGACGACACGGGACACAAACTTTCGACTTACATCGCCTGGGAGCGTCTGACGCCTCAAGTGCGTGAGCGGATCACAAAAATTCTTCTCAACGCGCCGGAAGATTCTGATTTGAGCGTGTTTTATTTGCAGGACTCGCGTTCCGCCGCCGCCAAACAGCGTGAGTTTTTTATGACTGCCAGCACCTGGGCGGACATTGTGCGCGACCGAAAATTTAAGAATCGCTTCGAGAAATATCACAGAGGCGACTGGCATTACGCTGATACTTTCTGGCGCCAAACGAATGGAAAAGTAGAAATTTTAGAAAATTTTGCTGAACCGAAAGGCAAAGCCGTCGATCAGCTTTTTGAATTTGATAAATTAATGCGCGGCTCTTCAGCGTCCGATGCAGAGAAAGCGATTGCGCTAGCCTGGTTTTTGCATCTCAGCGGCGATCTCCACCAACCACTCCATACATCGGCGCGTGTCACGGAACTTGAGCCAAAAGGTGATCAGGGCGGCAACCTTTTTGAACTGACCGCCAAAGACACGCCGCGCGAAGATCGTGTAAATCTGCATTGGTATTGGGATTCAATCGTTATGCGAAACATTCCGCGGGTTAACGATGCCTGCGATTCCGAATATTTACCGGCAATTGCTCAAACCATTACCAAAAACTACCCGTTTTCAAAAATGCAGAATCGCTTGAAAATCGGCAAATTTAACGAATGGCAAACTGAAGGTTTTGAAATCGCCGCCAAAGAATTCTTCCCCGCAACACTTGTCCGCTATCAAATGCCTTCGGATAAATACAAGAAACGCGCCTTTGAAATCGCCCAGGAGCAATTAGCTTTGGCAGGTTACCGGATGAGTGAAACGCTTAACCAAATTTTTGACAATCGAGAATTGATTAAGCAGGACGGAAAATAAATTGTCTGATTTTATTATTTGAGACTCTCGACTTGCGAGTCGCTTTGTCTTTTCCGACCGAAGAACCACGCGATGAAAATTGAGATGATATACAAAATCATCATTGGCGCGGCGAAAAGCATCAGATTTAGAATGTCTGGTGTTGGCGAGACAACGGCAGCGACAATCAAAATAACAATAATTGCAATCTTCCAATTTTTGATAAGAAATGCGGCGGAAACGAGTCCGATCCGCGACAAAACGTAAGTTATCGCGGGCATCTGAAAAACTATTCCCATCCCCAATATCATCAGAATTATAAAATCAAGATAACTGCTTGCCCCCAGCATCAGACGAAAATCTTCACTCACTCCGAGCAAATATTTAAGTGCCGGCGGAAATAAAATATAATAGGCAAAAGCGGCGCCGGTAATGAATGAAACGGTTGAAAGCCCAATAAACGGAGTTACATACGCGCGTTCGTGGCGATAGAGCGCGGGCGAAATAAAACCCCAAATCTGCCACAACAAAAAAGGAACCGAAAGAGCAATCGCCGCATAAAGCGAAACTGTTACATAAAGCGTAAACCCTTCAA
>JACCRD010000223.1 GCA_013813755.1 Acidobacteriota bacterium
TGCAAGACGTTTCCGGTTTTATGGTCGGCGCGGAAGCCGAGCATTCTGGAATTATCAGAGCGGGCGCGATGTTTGTCGAAGCGATGGCGACGGCAACCGTTCCGAAATTAGTTCTGACAATCAATCACGCTTCGGGCGCGGGTTATTACGCGATGGCTGGACAAGGTTTTGACCCGGATTTTATTTTTAGTCTTCCGACTGGAAGAATGGGCGTGATGGAGGGCGACAGCGCGGCGCAGGCAATTTTCGGAACGCAGATTGAAAAACTCAAAAAAGAAGGCAAAGAACCCGACGGGCAAACGAAAGCCGAGATGGAGAAAGTGCGCGAAACTTACGACCGCGAGCTTGACGCAAAACACGCGGCGGCGCGTGGACTGCTCGATGCGATTATTACGCCTGAAAACTTACGCGACGCTTTGATTTTAGTTTTGCAAACAAGTTTAAATACCAACAAGCCGCACATCGGCGCGTTTGTTTTGCCGTCGAATCTTGAAAATTAATTTCACTGAACAAACCGTGAATAGTGTTCGTTTGACCTTTCAACAAATCTTTTCAGGAGGGAAATCTATGTTCTGTCCAAAATGCGCTGAAATACAATTGAACGAAACTACACAATATTGCCGAAAATGCGGGTTTAATCTGGAGAATTTAATGTCGTTTGTCGAAACGAATGGCGAACTGAACTCGCAAACTTCTTTACGGCAGAAGGGAATGCGGCGAGGCGTCAAATTGATTTTGTTGAGCGTAATTTTGTTTCCAATTTACGTTTTTCTCGCACCGATGTTTCCGCCGAACGATGTTTTAGTTGAAAGTTCGCCGAGCAATACCTGGTTTGAGCAAATAAGTTGGGCAATTATGACGACGCTTTTTCTAGTCGGCATAGTCAGAATTGCATTTGCTTTTATGTTTGAAAATCATTTTGCCAAACAAAAATCGGGTTCTCAAAATAATTCGGAGAACGTCCAAAAATCTTTTAAAGCAAGTGAAAAACATAACGCTTTGCCGCCTTCGCAAGTCGAGCCTGTTTCAAACCTTGGCAAATGGAAAACGACCGGCGAGCTTTTTGAACCGATTTTTGTGAAGCGGAAAACATCAGGTGAACTGAAATGAAATTCGCATAAGTGAGAAATCGAAATTGTGAAATGAAAACAATTGCTTTTCCATCTGATTTCTCACTTATTTAAGTTTGGCGGCTAAATCGCCGTAATCCGCCATCGCCGCTTTTATCACTTCAAAGGATTCCTCGCGCCCGTAACTAAAGGCGATTTCACATCTTTTCGGTTCGTCGGGATGGTTTTTATAAGTCAGAAAGTAATGCTCGAATCGTTCGAGAATTCCGTTTGGCAATTCGCTAACTTCGCCGTATTGCTGAAAAACCTTGTCGCCTTTCAAGATAGCGATAATTTTATCGTCCTCCTCGCCGTCGTCAATCAAACAAAATCCGCCAATCGGCGTCGCCCGCAGAATAATGTCGCCGCGCGGAATATGATGCTCGGTCAAAACCAAAATATCGAGCGGGTCACCGTCGCCGGACGCAATTTCTCTACCGGATTTTTCGCGGGCGAGACCTGCAACCGATTCGGCACAGTAGGTTTGCGGAATAAAACCGTAATTTGCCGGAACGACGTTTGAATACTGCTGCGGGCGGTCGATTTTCAAATAGCCGGTTTCCTTATCGACTTCGTATTTGACCGTATCGCGCGGAACGATTTCGACGAAGACCGTCACTTCCTGCGGAAAGTTTTCGCCGATTGAGATGCCGTGCCACGGATGCGCTTTATTTGTTCTGAACATTATGTGCTTTATTTACCTATATTTACCTAGTGTTATAGAGTGCTATCTATTGATTATCTAAATGTATTTTATCACTGTGTATTACTCCGTAAAAGCAAGTAACAGATACATAATTAGATACAGGCGTTTGCGAGCTATCAAAGTATTTTGATAGACTGCTTTTGCTTAATGGCTATTCAGTTGTCAAAGAACTGAAAAGAGACGGCTTGAGAATGGACGCTCAAGCCGTTTTTCTTTTGTTCAAAACTTATTATGCGGCTTGTTTTTTAATGCCAAGAATATCGTCATTAG
>JACCRD010000023.1 GCA_013813755.1 Acidobacteriota bacterium
AAAACGAAAAAAGGGAAATATTATGAAGAAAATTATCTCGTATGCCTTAGTTGTGTTTTCAGCGTTTTCACTCGGCGCGCAGACAATTCAGGCACAGAAAACGCGGGAATTAAGAGTAATTACCGGAACTTACAACGACACGGCAACGATTGAGCCGACCCTCGCCCGAATCAAATCCTTAAAATTGCCCAACGGTTTTTCAATAGCTAAATTTGCCGAAATTGAAAACCCGCGAATGCTCGCCGTCGCGCCGGACGGCACGGTCTATGTTTCGCAGCGCACGCCCGGAACTTTGACGATGCTTAAAGACACAAATGGCGACGGCGCGGCGGACGTGCAAAAAGTGGTTGCGGAAAAGAAACAGCTGCACGGCGTTTACATTTGATAGCAGGAAAATATATCTCGTGACCGTCAAGGAAGTTTTCGTCGCCGATATAAAATCTGACGGCAGCCTCGGTGAAATGCGAACAATTATCAATGATTTGCCGGATGCCGGACAACATCCGAATCGCACTCTGGCGGTAAAAAATAATCAGCTCTACATTACTGGTTGGAAGCACCTGCAATGCCTGAGACGAAACAAATCTTGAAAATGCGACGATTCTAGTCACCAATTTAAACGGACAAAATCGCAAAGTCTATGCCTCCGGTTTGCGTAACACGATTGGTTTCGGATGGCATCCGGTGTCCGGCAAGATGTTCGGGATGGATCACGGAATCGATATGCTCGGCGACAATGACCAGGAAAAAGAATTTAACGAAATCGTCGAAGGCAAGAAATACGGCTGGGCTTATGTGTATTCGACGGCGAAACTTAATCCGCACAATAAAGTGCCGCGCCCTCTGGGTTTAAGGTCACGTCGTTGCTAAAAGCGAAACGGTCGGAATGTACCAGCGCAAACCTGGTGTCCGTGATAAAGGCGAAATTTTGCCGCCGAAAGGTAAATAGGGAAAACGGCTAACAACGGATAATTTGAAAGTGAGTTATTCTCTCAATGTCTATAAATAAAGGCGGATTTTTCCGTCTTTATTTTTTTGCAAAATTTTTAATGATACCGCCGCAAAAATTTATCGCACGTATTGGTTTGCGTTTTTATTTGAAGAACAAATAAACTTGGAGTTTTCAATCAAAAATCAGAATCAAATTTATGAGTAACAACGAACCGAATAAAATCATTTTCTCGATGGTCAAGGTCAGCAAATTTTACGATAAAAAGCCGGTCTTGAAGGATATTTATTTATCATTTTTCTACGGCGCGAAAATCGGCGTTCTCGGACTGAACGGTTCGGGGAAATCTTCGCTTTTACGAATAATCGCCGGAACAGATAAAGAGTTTAACGGCGAAGTCGTGTTTTCCAAAGGTTATTCGGTCGGATATTTGGAGCAGGAACCGAAATTGGATGACGGGAAAACAGTCAAGGAAACGGTCGAAGAAGCGGTGCGGGAAACCGTTAATCTTTTACAGGAATTCGACGAAATCAACGTGAAATTCGGCGAAGAAATGACCGACGACGAGATGGCGCAACTGCTGACGCGGCAGGGCGAAGTGCAGGAAAAACTCGACGCGACAGACGCTTGGGATTTGGACAGCCGCCTGGAGATGGCGATGGATGCGCTGCGGTGTCCGCCACCAGACGCACTGATCAAAAATTTGAGCGGCGGCGAAAAGCGTCGCGTCGCTTTGTGTAAATTACTTTTGCAGAAACCGGATATTTTGCTTTTGGACGAACCGACGAACCATCTCGACGCGGAAACCGTCAGTTGGCTCGAACAGCATTTACAGAAATATGAAGGCACAGTTATCGCCGTCACGCACGATAGATATTTTTTAGATAATGTCGCTGGCTGGATTTTAGAACTGGACAGAGGCGAAGGCATTCCGTATCAGGGAAATTATTCGTCGTGGCTTGAACAGAAACAAGTGCGTCTGGCAACCGAACAGAAGGGTGAAGATAAACGGCAGAAAACTCTGGAGCGCGAACTCGAATGGATTCGGATGTCGCCGAAAGGTCGTCACGCGAAATCGAAAGCCAGAATTAATCAATATGAAGAACTCGCGTCACAGGAAGCGGAAAAACGCGCGGAGGATTTGGAGATTTACATTCCCGTCGGCGAAAGGCTCGGCGATATTGTCGTCGAAGCGCACAAGGTCGCTAAAGGTTATGACGACAAACTACTTTTTGAAAATCTGGAGTTTTCCTTGCCACGCGGCGGAATTGTCGGCGTAATCGGACCAAACGGTGCCGGTAAAACGACACTTTTTCGCTTGATAACCAAACAGGAAACGCCCGACACCGGTGATTTCAGGGTTGGCGAGAACGTCAAACTCGGCTATGTTGACCAATCGCGCGATTCGCTGAACGCCGACAAAACGATCTGGGAAGAAATTTCCGACGGTTTAGATTTAGTGCAACTGGGCAAGCGCGAAGTCAATTCCCGCGCCTACGTTTCGCGGTTTAATTTTTCGGGAACAGACCAGCAAAAGCGCGTCGGTCAACTTTCCGGCGGCGAGCGCAACCGCGTTCACTTAGCGAAAATTTTAAAAACGGGCGCGAATGTTTTACTGCTCGACGAACCAACCAACGATTTGGACGTCAATACGATGCGCGCACTCGAAGAAGCATTGGAGAATTTCGCGGGCTGTGCTGTTGTCATCAGCCATGACCGCTGGTTTTTGGATAGAATCGCTACGCACATTCTGGCGTTTGAAGGCGACTCGAAAGTCGAATTTTTCGACGGCAATTATTCGGAATACGAAGCCGACAAAAAACGCCGCCTGGGCGTTGATGCCGATCAGCCGCATCGAATTAAATATCGAAGTTTGACCCGCGCTTAAAACCTTAAAAGCTAAAATGATGATGCGCGTTAAAGAAGTTTAGCAAGCACTTCAATGCGCGTTTTTAATTTTTCAATGTATATTTCCCAAAAAGAATTTACTGACGAGCTTAAAAAAAACCAGGCTGAGTTTAATGTTTTTATAAGCGCGGAAAAGATGAATGAGCTTTTAATTTATTACCAGTTCATTCAGAAACATAACGAAATTCTTCACCTAGTCGCGCCGTCTTCACCAGAAATATTTGCTGTCAGACACGTTTTAGAATCTCTCTTTTTGCAAAAGTATTTACCCAAAAATGCATATTTCGCGGACATCGGCGCGGGTGCGGGATTGCCTTCGATTCCCTGTTTAATTTTCCGGGAAGATTTACGAAGCGTTTTGATTGAATCAAAATTAAAAAAAGCAAATTTTCTTAAACAAGCTTTATGCGAATGCAATTTAGAAAATCGCGCGAAAATTTTTGCGCGGCAGTTTGAAGAATTGCAGAAGCCTGCAGATATTCAATTCGTAACCTGCCGTGCGCTGGACAATTTTGCGCGGAAACTTCCCAAAATTCTCAAATGGTCAAAGAAAAGCGATTTGCTGCTTTTCGGCGGGAATAATTTAGCGGAAGAATTAAGCAAACACGCAGTAAAATACCAGCAAAAACTGATTCCGCAATCCGAGCAGCGGTATCTTTTTATTATTCAAAATTGATGTTTTTCAGTTTTGATTTCGCGTTTCACTTATAATACAATGTATTATATGAAACACGAATCAGCTAAAAATAAAGTAGTTCCGAAATCAAAAGCAGAAGAAGCACAGACGGTCAGTAAACCAACGCCAACAATTTCTACGGCAAAAAAGTCTGCTACCAACGCAGATTTAACCGTTCAAAAACAAAACTCTGTCAAAAAGGTTGCTTTTGCTAAAAAAGTCTCGACTTTGAATGTTTCAACTCAAAGTTTAAAAAAAAAAGCTGAAAAGAATGTTTCAAAAATATCCTCTGAAACCATAAAAGGTCTTGGAGTTAAAACAATAATTTCAATCAAAAAAGTTAAATCAGCGGTAAGAAAAGCTGAACCGAAAGTTTCTAAGCGTCAAATAAAGCAAAAAATTGAAAAGACCGCGCCCAAAATTCCCGTCAAAAAAATTGAACTGAAAGTTGAGAAAGCAAAAATAATTTCTTCGGCTAAAATTGCTTATCCGGCGCCGGAAAAGTTAAAAACAATTGTTTCAACCAAAATTATAAAACCGACGGCGGAAACAAAACAAGCGACGGCAAAAAACGTTTCTTCGGCGACGAAGATTATATCCGGCGACAAAAAATTACTGTCTGTTTCGGCTCCAAAAATAAATGTAAAAACTTCTTTCAAACCAGTTCAAGTTAAAGTTCCGAAACCTGAAATTGTGGCTGCTAAAAAGACGAAAGCTGTTGAAGCAAAACTTATAACAGTAAATTTGTCAATTTCTAAACCGCCGAAAAAGAAAAAAATCAAACCGATTAGTTCGGCAATATTTCGCGGAAAAAAAGAAAGATATTCGTTTGAAGTTTTTTCGTTAACAGAGGAGTTCGAATCGGTTCCGGCAGTTTTTGTAATTTCCAGACGCAAGACGGACAAGCTAAAAAAAGCGCATCATTCGCTGGTCTGTATCGGGCAGACAAATTCGATTTTTGATGAACTAAAAAAACATCGAAAGGGTAAATGTGTCAAAAAACATCAGGCAAATGTCGTCAGCATTCTGCCGGAAGCAAACGAGAAAATACGCCTCCGAATCGAAACCGATTTAAAAGCTGCGCACAGCGTCGCTTGTAGTTTTGAATAAAAACAACCGTTATAAAAAAGCTCAAAACCCATAACATTTTATGTCTTCATAACCTCTCCTTTTAACCTAATATGTAGTGGTTCTGTTAAAATAAGTCAATGAATTTACGACCTGAGAAAAACGAATACGCCGAATTTTATGAAACTTATGTTTCATTAGTTAATGAATCTGATATTGTTTCGGCTTTGGAAAATCAGCCAAAAGATTTGCGAGAAATACTTGCTGAAATTTCCGCCGAAAAGGAAAATTTCCGGTATGCTGCAGGCAAGTGGAGCGTAAAAGAACTGCTCGGACACGTCATCGACGTGGAGCGTGTTTTTTCGTATCGCGCATTGCGAATCTCACGCGGCGACCAGACACCGCTGGCGGGTTTTGAAGAAAATTTTTATGTTGCGCGCAGCAATTTCAGCAACTGCAATTTTGCCGATTTAATCGAAGAATTTTCGATGCTTCGCGGCGCAAATGTTTTGCTTTTCAAAAACTTGTCAAACGAAGCGTGGCGACGCACCGGCACGGCGAGCGACGCGGAAGTCTCCGTTCGCGCGCTGGCTTTTATAATGGTCGGTCACGTCCGGCATCACTTGAAAATTTTGCGAACCAGATATTTGGCTTAAATGAAATTCGACGTAATTATAATTGGCGCGGGCGCAGCCGGACTTTTTTGCGCGATTGAATCGGGCAGGCGCGGGCGAAAAGTTCTCGTTCTGGAACACAACGCGCAGGTTGGACGAAAAATTTTAATATCCGGCGGCGGGCGCTGCAATTTTACAAATAAGGACGTTAAATCTGAGCATTTCATCTCCCGAAATCCGCATTTTTGCAAATCTGCGCTCGCGCGCTACACGCCGCAGGATTTCGTTGAATTAGTTAAAAAACACAAAATAGAATTTTACGAAAAGAAGCTCGGACAGCTTTTTTGTCGCGAATCTTCCCGCCAAATCGTTGAGATGCTTTTAACCGAATGCCAAAAAGCAAAAGTCAAAATTCTCACAAATTACTCGGTCAAAGATGTTTCCAAAGACGAAAATTTCAAAGTTGAAACAGGTCAGGGCGTTTTTGAATGTGAAAGTTTGGTGATCGCAACCGGTGGACTTTCATTTCCAAAAATCGGCGCGGGCGATTTCGGTTACAAAATCGCCCGGCAATTTGGGTTAAAAATTGTCGAAACTAGTCCCGCGCTCGTGCCGCTCATCTTCGCCAAAGATTCGCAAAATTACAAAAAATTGGCGGGCGTTTCGGTGGACGCCACAGTTTCGTGCGGGAAACAGACGTTTCGGGAAAACATACTTTTCACGCATCGCGGGCTTTCCGGTCCGGCGATTTTGCAAATCTCAAATTATTGTCAGAAAAACAAAGCGGTTTCGATTGATTTACTGCCGGAACGAGACGCGCTCGAAATTTTGCAGAGAAATCACGAAAGCCGACAATTGCTCGACAATTTTTTGAGTCAGTTTTTGCCAAATCGTTTCGCCGAAGTTTTCACCGCACTTCAATCCGCCAACAAACCGGTTTCGCAATTGAGCAAAATGGAAATCGAACGAGCAGCCGAAAAATTAAACGACTGGCAAGTTTTGTTCGACGGAACGGAAGGCTACGACAAAGCGGAAGTAACGCTCGGCGGCGTTTCAACCGACGAGCTTTCATCGCAAAAAATGGAAAGCAAAAGAGTGAAAAATTTATATTTTATCGGCGAAGTCGTTGACGTAACGGGCTGGCTCGGCGGTTACAATTTTCAATGGGCGTGGTCTTCAGGTTTTGCGGCGGGACAATTTGTTTAAGAGAAAATGTTAAAATAAAAACATGAAATTTGCTAAAATCCTCATTGTTTTATCTTTCATTTTAGCTTTTGCTTTTAGTGTCTCGGCGCAGAACAACATTAAAAATAACAAATCTGACGGTTCTGTTTTCACCTTAAAAGAACAACTTGAAAAATTAACACTGTTAGTTTCTAGGGAAAAAGACGTTGAAAAGATTTTTGGCAAAAAATGTCGCAAATACTGTTTTTATAAAGGAAACTGGGGTATTTACTTTAATTACCGTCAAGAGTTTTTATATACATTCGAGGCATCAACTGGTAAAAGAATTATTTACAAATCTCAATCAAATGAGTTTTTTGGAAAGTTATTAACAGTAAGTGTGATTAAATACGGAAATGTGCCTTTAACGGATTGATACATTTACTCTAAAAATCTCAAATGTCTCAAATATGTTACTTATCCTGCAAAACTAAATACTCAAATTTGCTCTGATAATCAAGGGTTAGCTTATTTCGTATATGATGAAATTACACGCGACGGTAAATCTTATAAAAATGTTTTGGCAAACATTTACTTTTCTTTACCAGAAGAAAAATACAATGAAATTATTGGCAATCCAAAACAATAATATCAGTATCAGTAACGATCCTTTTTCAAACACTTTTTTAGGTAAAAAAATAAAATTCATTTTACTGAACATTCCTGTACTTGCGCGTGTCCGCAATAAGAACAGTTCAATCGCCCGTTTTACGGATTGAAAACCATATTTGCGCCGCACGACGAACACAGAAAACGATTGATGTTTTCACGGTTTATTTTGGGAGCGTTCTTCAAAGATCAAAATACGAATTTGTTCAATCTCTTAACGCACTACTTCATTTGATTGTAATTTTTTAACGAAAAGCTGAAATATCCATTCCAAAACGTTCCTTTACATAATCTTCCTGAGCCTCGTTTAAGCTTTTCAGGTTTGCCAGGCGACGTTCCGCTTTTTTGATTAGGGTGACGGTTCGTTCAGCCATCTGCTTAATCAAATTTCTGCCTTCGAGCATTTCGGCACGGACTTTTTCGCGCAAAATGAAAAGCTCGGAAAGTTCGGCGATGAGTTTTTCTTCGCGTAGTTCTTTGAGGCGATTTTTGATTTGATAAATCTGGCGAATCGCGCGGACAAGCTGGTCGCCAATCGAATCGCCCATAATCAAATCGGGCGAATCGCGGAAGTCTTCGACTAATTTATTCAAACGATTTTGGTCACCCGCCGAATAAGCGTCGTTAAGCCGCGCCATCAAATCGTGGCGTTTTTCTTTTTCCTGTGCGTCCAGAGCCAAATCAGGATGAATGATTTTCGCAAGATTATGATACGCCTTTTTCGCCTCGGCGGTCGGCTGCCATTTGAACGAACAACCTTCAGCACTTTCAGCATCGGCAGCTGACTCTTCGGCACGGCGGCGCAATTCTTCGGCGCGTTTTTTTATTTCCTCATCGTCCGGCACGAGTTTAACTTCTTCTTCGGCAATCTGCGCTTCTATTTCGTCGAGGTCGGCGTAAAGCCTGCCGACTTCCATCGTATAATTTGCCTCAAACTGTTCAAGCTCGGCGCGCAATTCGGTCATCGATTCTTCACGAAAAGCGAGCTTTTCTTTGAGGCGTTCCAAAACACGCCGCCTTTTGTCGAGCTCAATTTCTTCGGGTGCAAAAACATTCATAAATTATTTTCTCATCATTTCAAAAGCCTGCAAGCGATTCGCAGCTGCTGAATAAAGCAAGCCGATGGTTTCATCAATTGTAAAACGCGTGTCGGGTTCGGAAATTAAGATGAATCTCGCGTCTTTTCCGGTGTGAACATTGACACCGACGAGACCTTTTTTGTCGAATGGTTCGGGTAAATCAGTAAAAAAATACATATAATTTCCGCGCAGTTCGGCAAGACGTTTGCGGCGCAAAAAGTATTCGGAAAGCTTTTCGACCTGGCGAACCGGATCAATGCGCGTCAAAAGACTTTCCTGCACATCAGCGCGGGAAGGCGTCGCCCGGTCTATTACTTTTCCGATAATCTGTCCCCGAATGTTTGACGCGTCTGGTACATTCGGAATGGTTATTTGCAAGCCGTTGATGCGATTTGAAAGATTCGGCATTCGGGAAGCGATCCCAAAGACGTGGATTTTTTGGCTGACGTAATTTTTTGCCGAATTACTCGCCAGAGTTGTCAAGCTGATTGATGAAAAGCGAGTTTTTAAGCCCGACCAGCGAAGCGCCAGCGCGGAACGTAAATTTATCGCGCCCCGCGCAAAACTCAAAGCGGAAGTCGCCAGCCCGCCGTAACGAAAATAAAGCGCGATTGCCCGCAATGCAATTCCCGCCACTGTTCGCAAAACTCCTCGACTCGGAGCTTTATGCTTAACTTTCCACACAGGAATATTTCCACCAAAGTTTTTTCCTTGTCGTCCACCCCAATTGGATATTTCAGTCGAGGAATCGAAAGCTGAAATTTCGTCTTTTCCACCAACAACAACATCATTACTCTCGTTAAGTAAAACAAACTGCGCTTTTTCAATTTTGTGTTCGAATTTTCCAATTCGTTTTCCATCTTTTGTTTCCAGAGCGATTAAATCATCTTTATCTGCAAACACAATAGTTTCCGCATTCGGAAAAACAAAATTCGTTAAACCTTTGTCCGCGCCCTTGTAACGCCAGAGCGTTCTACCGTTTCTCGTGTCAATCGCCGACACGCCGAAAATGCCTTTTTCTTTCGTCTCGCCGTCTTTAATGCTCGTAAATTGCCCGCCTGTGCGCACATACAAAACGTTCCCGACAACAGCCATTTCTGGTGTCACGCCCAAATCCTTTGCTTCCCATTCGATTTCGCCTGAACGACGGCTTACGGCGCGAACTTTTCCGCGTCCCGATGTATAAAGAAATTGGTCGTCAAAGACCGGATCGGCTTCGGTTAGAGCCAGATTGTCTTCGTTGACTTTGAATTTTTCGCGCGTCCCTTCCTTTCCCGTTCGCGCATCGTAGCTGGTCGCGCCTTCGTAAAATAAAAAAAGTCTGCCGTCAAGAATAAGCGGCGCGCGATAATTGTCTAAGGTAAAAGCGACTTCTGATTCAGAATCGAACCGCGAAGGCATCATCTCGACATCGCTTTCAAGTTCTTTTTTCCAGAGTTCGGCACCGTTTGAGAGACTAAAAACGTGAACAATCGGTGTGCGTTTGAATTCATCGCCGACTTTTCCCTTCGCTTTTTTGACGAGAACAACTGCGAGCAAATTTTGTTCAGGCTCAACTGCTAACTGCAAAACATCGCCTTTAACTTTATCGCTTTGCCAAAGACTTCCGCCGCTCAATAAATCAATTGCTTCCACGCGCGATTTATCTCCTTCATCGATTGAAACTAAAATTAAATCGGTTGAAGGAATCGGCGTAATTGAAGTTTCGTTCAACCCTTTCGTTCGCCTGCGCCAGAGCGTTTCACCCGTCTGCCCGTCAACTGCGTAAAGCGAATTGTCCGTTCCCGTCAAAACAATGCCGAAATCAGTGGTTTGATAAAATTCAATTTTCCCGTCAAGCCGCGCGTCCCAAACAGATTGCGCCTGGAAGTTTATTGCGAAAAAATACAAAAGATACAAAAGTAAAGCAAAAACTTTCATACGATTATTTTAGCGTTATTTTGAGATGTTGGAAAGAATTTTGTAAAGGCAGGTCTTGTACTCATCCAATAAGCGCGGCGAAAAATTCTTCGTAAAAATTTAATTTGTTTGTTAACAATAATTTAAGCGGCATCCTTCGCTGTGGGCAAGAACAAGATATGCCCCTGTCATTTTGTTGAAAACTTTATTGAACTCGATACACTTTTTCTTTCCAAACGACAATCACTGTGCCACCTAAATTTTCGACAATCGAACGCAAACCGAAATCAAGTTTTTTATATTCATTCGTGCCGCGTGAAATGTTTGTCGTCGATTGTCCTTTGTAAGTCGAATCAATCCAAACATCGTTAGCGCGTCTGAAAGTCTTTTTACCAACAGCGGTTGTTTCTGAAGTTTCCCGCGCGTTTTTCCTCGATTTTGTTAACGTTAGAGATGAAGCGTTTCTTCCTGATAATGGCAGCTGATTATTGTATTGATTTGGAGCGGGTTTTATAGCATCAGTGCTTTCGAGAGTTACGGCTTTGTCATTTTTGTTCTCTGCTTTTCGAAGTTCTTCCTTTTCGATGGCTGTTGTGTTTGTGTTCGCAACTTCTGGTTGTAAATTGCTTCTGTTTGGCGCCAAAGCAAAATTATTTGTGTTAAGTTCAGCTCTCGGGGCTTCATCTTCAATAACTTTCTGTTTGGCGGCGCCGCTCATATTTGAATTTGCAGTAGAGGGATTTGTCGCTTTTTTTTCCGGCAGAGTTAATGTGGAATTTGTCGCTGAAACACTTGAAGCGGAATTTGATGTCATTGAATTTGAAAAACTCTCCTGCGCTGGCAAAACCTCATTAAAAGAAGGACCCTGCGCCTTTTCCGTTTGTTCTGAAATCTGCGAAATTTCTAAGCCAGGCGAAGTGTTATTATTCTGCAAAACTACGTAAGCGATCAGTCCCGAAAAAGCCAGCAACAACGCGCCCATTGTGAAAGCCAAATTCGGAGAAGCAAAAAGTTTTCGATACCAGGGAGTGACGACTCGTACTTTTTCTGTTTTTTCCGCGTGAAGAATTTCAATTTTAGTTTCGGCATTGAGCGCAATCAAATTCGATAAAGTTGAACGGCAGCGGTTGCAATCCGCCAGATGGATTGTATATTTCTGCTTTATATTTTCCGGCAAAGCGTTTTCGGCAAATGCGGAAATTTCGTCCGCATCGAGGTGAAACGACTGCGGATTTTCGATTGTGGAATTTGAATTTACCGCCGCAGACGCAGTTTCGCCTTTCGCCGTCTGCCGGAGAAGAGCATCTATTTCTTTGTCGAATTCACTTGTCATTGATCATTTACAATTTATCATTTTTCATCTTCTCAATGTTCAATGATAATTGTTTGGTGTCAGAACGTTTTGTCAAAAAATTCTTGCAAAAGCACAAAAAACAGCACGGCAGCAAATAATTTTTCGATACTGATTCCGAGCCGCGCAGCCGTCTCTGACAAATGCCGTCTTACTTCTTCCTGTTTCCAACCGTGTTCGACGGACAGATTTTTTTCAACCGATTTCCTGATTTCCGTTTGTACGCGCACAAGTTTACGACTGGCGGTCGCTTCGTGAAAGCCGAGCGTGTTGCCGATGTCTTTCAACTTCAAATCATCAAAATAATAAAGCTTAAGAATTAATTTGTCTTCGGCGGCGAGTTCGGCAATCGCCTGTTGCAGAGCGGATGTCACATCTTTTTGCGCTTCCGCATCGCCAAAAAGATTTTCAGGATTTTCGCTGCGCGAGACAATTGAGGCGTTGCCGGTTTTTTCCGAAGATTCGTTGACTAAATTTTCAAATTCACGGTCTTCTTCAATTTGCACAAACTTTGACTCTTTACGAAACTGGTCAATCGCCAATTGTGAAACGACGGCGCGAAGCCAACCGGCGAGACTTCCGCGACCCGAATAATACGAAAGTTTTGTTTTCAATTTGCCGCCGCTGTCACGCTTCAAACCATAAAGTTCCGCCCAAATCGAACTCGCCAAATCTTCCGCGTCTTCCGCGCTACTTGAAAATTTTCGCGCCGCTGATTTTACGGTCGCGTCGAAACTTTTTACCAAATCGCTCCACGCCGCTTCATCGCCGTTTTCACAAGCGACGATCAAACACAAATCATTAGCCCGGATGCCTTCAACAAATTCTTTTATTTCACCCTGCCCGGCATTTTCATTGTCACGCAAAACATATTTTTCAATTGATTTCATGATGCGCTCGCGAATATCAAGCGCATTTAGGTTGCGTGAATTTTCAGCGCGTGAAATAAGTCTCGCAACGCTTTCGTCAATTGTTAATTTATATTTTTCGTTAAGCACAATCATTTGGAAGTCGGGGAAAGTTTAGCAGAAATTAGCCACGAATTATACATATACTCGAATGAAAACTTTTCGGGAATTAATAATGTAAAATTGGTGTCAGTTCAGTAAATACTTCTTAGTTTCTATCGCAGGCTTTTTCGCAAAAAACTCACAATTTTCCAGCCGTCCAGATAAACCCAGGGCTTTTCGCCGAGCGTGTAATGACCGCACGGAATGGCGACTTCGCTATGTTTGATGCCGTTAGCGCGTAAGGCATTGATTACCTGGCGCGATAAATCGACGGGAAAAGTTAAATCGTAGAGCGTGTAAATATAGCGTTGCGGGCGCGGGGGCATTGAGGCGAGTTTTTCCATATAAGCCATTGGCGAAATCGGCAGCCAGAACTCGCGTAAGTCTTCGAGTGAAATGTCGTTTTCCAGTCCCTGTTTGACGTGATAAGTCGAAAGTCCCTGCCAGACAACATCGGCGACATAGCCGGAAACGTGATTGAAAACGCCCGCGTCGATTGTTTCATCGTGCGCGAAAGCGAAAAATCCGACGCACGAACCGATGCTTGTTCCGACCACGCCAACTTTTTCGTAGCCCTCCTGTTTGAGCCAGCGAACGGCGGCGCGCGTGTCTAAAACTGATTGTCTTAGAGATTGCAGAGTGCGCCCGACGTTCGGCGCGACCAGATAGTCGGCGCGCGTCAGTTCCGGCGGCATACGCTCTTCATGATACGGCAACGTCAGGCGCAGTGCGGACACACCAACGCGTTTAAAAACCTTGCACAAATCAAAATAACTTCCGGCTTTCGCATTCCAGTGCGGCAAAACGACGACCGCTGATTTTTTGTCTTTATCAACGGGGAAAAACCTGGCGTAAGCCGTATTATTTTCAATCGAAGGAGTTGCAATCGCGCTCGTCCAGGATAATTCAAGCGTTGAAGGTTGAGATTCGAGGGTTGATTTTTGCAAATTAAAATCTTTTATTTCCGGCAGGTAAAAGAACTCGGCGCTGTTTGATAAAACTTTCCTTGTATATTCGCGGAAAATTTGACGCGGGTCATCGCCGTTGGAATTTTCTTTAACAAACTCCACGCCCCAACCGAACGGATGCACGATGCGGTTGTCGTTGAGAAAGGCGAAATGGCGTTCGCGTTTGTGCATCAAGCGTTTGAGCATAGAATTTTATGGTAGAAAATAAAAAGCCTGTCCGCAAACAACGAACAGGCAAAGTTGGTTAATCAAAATCGGAACACCGGTTACTTAGGATTTTTATAATTGGTTAAGATTGAATCCCAATATTATAGTTGTCTTAATTAACCTGAGTTCCATTTTACCTATGGACGAGTTGTGCAGAGCGAGTAACTGCCGCTGCCGCTATACGAATAAATACGCCAGCGATAATAGCCCGCCGTGCCGCTGTACGTAACGCTTTCAGTGGAAGTCGAACCGGTCGAACTTTTGACAGATACCCATGACGAACCGTTCCATTTTTCCAGGTATAAATCGAAATCCGCACCGGAGGGTCCGGTCAGATTGCCACTGTGCGTGCCGCTTATCGAACTGTAATAATACGAGCCGTCCGGCTGGTAAGCGTTTGCGCCTGTGCCGGAAAGCGTTCCGGTATAAGTTCCGCCGCTGCAGCTCGGAGCCGGCGTAGTGCTGCCGGACAGCAGAGAGTAAAGCAAACGATTCGGCGAGCCTGTTCCGATGCTCGTCAATTTACTTGTCGAAGACGTGTTGACAATCGCGTCGCGCACCGTCGAAGGCGAAGCTGTCGTGTTGCCTTGCAAATACAATGCAGCGACACCGGCAACGTGCGGCGATGCCATCGAAGTTCCCGAAATCGTATTGGTCGCCGTATCGCTTGTGAACCAAGACGAAGTAATGGACGAGCCGGGCGCAAAAATATCAACGCAGGTTCCGAAG
>JACCRD010000039.1 GCA_013813755.1 Acidobacteriota bacterium
TTCGATGAGGAACGAATTTCAATGTCGAGCAAAAAGTTGACAAGTTCGCCTTTGTCATAATACGAAATTTGATTATTGACGGCGTTTTCGTCCGGTCTGTAATATTTTATCCATGCATCGAAACTCGTATTTTCAAGGTTCGTCTCGGTTCTGCCCGGACGATTTTGCAGAGCTTGGATCAGCGCGGTTTTGCTGTTTAAAACATCTTTGTCGGTGTTCAAACCCGCTCGCCGCAACAGAACGCCTTCGTAATAAGCCGTCGTGCCCTCGGCAACCCAGAGGGATTTTGTGTAATTTTCGTTTTCATAATCAAACGGTCCGAGCGTGTCCGGGCGGATGCGTTTGACGTTCCATAAATGAAAATATTCGTGCGCGACTAGATTCAAAAATCCTCTGTAGCTCGCTTCGGGTTTGAAGCCGAATTTGTTCCATTGCAACGCCGTCGAATTAAGATGTTCGAGACCGCCGCCGCCGCGCAGATTGACGATAAAAAGATAATCTTTATATGGAATTTCGCCGAAAATCTCAACGCCTTGCGCGACAATTTTCTCAATATCCTTCGCCGTTTTTTGTAAGTCGTAATTGCCTTCGCCTTCAAAAATTAAGCGGTGCGGAACGCCTCGGAAAACAAAAGTCGTTTCGGTAAAATTGCCGACCTCAAAAGGCGAATCATACAAAACGTCAAAGTTTTCAGCGCGAAAAGTGTTTGTCTGATTTTCAATTTTTGGAAGTCCGGTCGCAACCTTCCAATTTCCGTAAGGCAAGACTTTCACGGTCGAGGGCTGACTAAGCCCGTCTTTTGGAAACATCAGGAGCGCGGCATTTGTAAAAAAAGCGTGTTGGTCGTTGAGTTCGTTCGTGCGGACGGTCAATTCATTGGCGTAAACATTATACCGGGCAACAATTTCCTTCGCCCCACGGGTATCAATCTGCCAGGTATTTTTGTTGATTTTCTGCCACGTCAAATTGTTTCCGCCTGCGTCCTTAGCAGTAAAATCTTCAACGTGCCGAGCGTATTCACGAACCAAATAAGAACCCGGTGTCCAGACAGGCATTTTAAGTTCAGCCATCGCGGGCATATTTGGAGCCCTATAACGCATTTCTACTTCTAAAAGATGCGTCCATGGCTTCGACATCGAAACCGTATAACTAATGTCTGTTGCGGATGTAATAATCGGTTTAATTTCAACCGCTGCCGGTTTTTTCGCCGCAGGCTTTTTTCGTTGGGCAGACGTTTCTTGATACATAGAAAAAATAAGCGCAATCATTAAAATTGCTAAAACTTTGATATTTGTTGCTTTTCGCATTGCTTTGACAAACTCCATATTGATTTTTCGTAAATTAAATTTTACACGATAAAAGACAAAACCGATAATTCGCCCAATATATCGTATTTTTGCAGTAATATTTTTTGGATGAAAAGTTTTTATCGAGCTCTTAACTTCAGCGTAGGATTTAACGATATGGCAAGCGGGTAAGATTTCAAAAATGCATTATTTAAGTCGTCCGCTGACCACCATAAAACGCATATCAGGACCTTCAAAACCAAGTTTGAAAACGTTGAGAAAAACCGCAATATTATTTTCGTACAGATAAATGTCTTGAATACGATAACCGAGCGCGCAACCCCGACCTTTCGGTAGTTCAGCATCTTTTTGCAAAAATTTAGTTGTCTCGGTTTCTTTGTCTTTGAGCGACAATTCAAATCTAAAAGTTTTCTGCTCGAAAGCTTCGCAGTCTTTCGTTTTTGTTAAAAGTGGTTTGAGCGATAATTCATAAAACTCTTTTCGATACATTGAACCGATTCCGGCAGCAAACCGCACAACATCGGAAGCTCCGGCGCCCGAATCTTCATCAAACGTCAAATCATTCATCAAATGCGAAACGACGTGTTTTCCGGTATTTCCTTTGATTATTTTGAGTTCTCGAAGTTTATTCGCAGCAATTAGTTGAGCTTTGTTTCTTGCCATAATTTCCGTCGCCATTTCCTTATCAATGCGAGCGGAAACGGGCGGCGCGGCAAAAGAATTTTTCTCTGTGGTGACGAAATAAAAATTTGAGTATGGAAAACCTGAACCATCCTGGGTGCCATATTCTTCAAATGCCAAAAACTTTCCGTCTTTAGAAAAACCAATAAAATTCAGATTTGCGTAGTCGCCCGCCAGAGTACTAACGGACATCAACAGCAGAATCAGAAAGGAAAAAACGGAAGAATAAATTTTCATACTAAAACACTTTCAATCATTGTCTTTTGCTCGCCTGATTCACTTTGTTGTCGCGCATGGTACGACGAGCGCGTGAGCGGCGATGATTCGACGTGCTTGAAGCCTAAAGTCAAACCAATCTTTTTCCATTCGGCGAATTCTTCAGGCGTTACATATCTTTCAACCGGAAGACGACGTTCGTAGGGTTGAAGATATTGCCCGATGGTCATAATATCGCAGTTCACGGAGCGCAAATCTTTCATCAGTTCGACAACTTCTTCAAACGTCTCGCCGAGACCAGCCATAATGCCGCTTTTCGTTTTCATTCGCGGAAATTGTGTATCGCGGAAATAAGCGGCGCGTTCGAGAAGCGTTAAGGTTTGCTGATAAATCGCGTCGGGACGCACGCGGCGGTAAGACGCGCGATGGTTTCCGTGTTGTGATTCAGAACTTCGGGACGCGCCGCCAGAACCATATTGAGCGCGGCTTCGTTGCCTTGAAAATCGGGAATCAAAACTTCGACGCGGCACGTCGGATTCATCCGGTGAACCGTATGAATCGTTTCCGCCCAATGC
>JACCRD010000042.1 GCA_013813755.1 Acidobacteriota bacterium
ACTCAAAGTTTTACCGTTGGCGAGATTTGCCGTAATCGCCGCCGCTAACGTGCAGCCGGTTCCGTGCGTTGCGTCGGTTTCAATAAAATCCGCTTCAAAAGTCTGTAAACGGTTGCCGGTAAATAAAAAGTCAATTGCTTTTCGGTCTTCGGTCTTCGGCTTTTGGTTTTTGGTCTTAGGCTTTCGGTCTTCACCTTTCTTCAAATCCAAAATCCAAAATCCAAAATCCAAAATCGGCAAGTGTCCGCCTTTTATCAAAACATTTTTCGCGCCGAAAGATTGCATAATCTTCGCCGCTTTTTTTATGTCGTCGGCGTTTTCGATTCGCATTTGCGCGATACGTTCGGCTTCCGGCAAATTCGGCGTGACAAGGCTCGAAAGTGGAAAAAGTTTTTCGATTAAAAACTTTAACGCTCCGTCATCAATCAAATCAAAACCGGAAGTCGAGCGCACAACCGGATCAACGACAAAATTTTTCAATTCATTTTTTTCACCAGCCGCGCGACTTCTTCGATGACTTCTTGTGTCGGCAGCATTCCGGTTTTTAATGCCGAAATTGTAAAATCTTCAGCAATCGGTTCAAACTGCCTTCGCACTGATTCGGCAGTTTGATGAATCGCGCCGAAAACACCGGTTGTGTTTTGAAAGGTGATCGAAGCGATAACCGAGGTCGCAAAACATCCAAACGCGGTGAAAGTTTTGATGTCAGCGACAATTCCCGCGCCGCCCGATGGGTCAAGTCCGGCAATTGTCAGGCAAACCCTCTGGATGTTAGATTTATTCTGCATTTGTTTTTCTGTATTCATCGCTGTTGATCGGCAACTAAATTTCTTAAATTTTCTGCATTGTTCAAAAATCGAATCGAAGCAAAACCGCGCGCTCCGTTTTCCAAAACCGAGGCAAAATTATTTTTGTTGATTCCTCCAAGCGCAATAACGGGAAACGGATTTAATTTTTCGCAAACTCTTGCCAATTCGTCTAAACCTTTTGGCTGGTTCTTTTCCGGCGTATAAAAAACGGGGCTATAAGTGATGAAATCCGCGCCTTGCGATTTCGCTTCAACGGCTTCTTCAATAGTATGCGCCGAAACGCCGATGATGAAATTTTCAGAGAAATTACGGCGAACCACTGCTGCCGAAAGCGATGTCGAAGTGAGATGAACACCGTCTGCCTCGGCGGCAAACGCGATGTCAGCGCGATCATTGACGAGTAATTTCGTTTGACTGTTTTTCGTAATTTTTACGGCTTCGGAAACAAGTTCAAAAGCGTGGCGAGCGGGCAGTTTTTTTTCACGAATCTGGACAAGTGAAACTTTTGTTTGAACGGCGATTTTGATGAGTTTGAGAATTGAGTTTTTATTTTCGGCGAAATTTTGAGGGGTTGTTTTGCCGCTAGTTATCAAATAAATGATTGAATATGAAATATGCAACTGATTATCTTTTCGGTTCACTAATTGCTTTGTTCTCCATGTTTCCTTCTGTTTCAAACATTTTCACGCTCTGCTTGAAATGCGCCATTTCCCAAAAAGCAATAAAGAGATTTAAGATTCCCAAACCTGTCACCGCACCGCGAATCCAACCGGAAGTAACTGTTCGCTGAAGAATTGGCAAATTCGTTTTTTGCACGACCAACGCCAAAAGCGCATTTTCGCCCCAGTCGCCAAAAACACCCAAGCTATACCACGGTATCAATGTTAATATAATACCCGTCATCAATAACAAAATAATTAAAAAAATGACGGTTAATTTTGCAACCATAAATTAATGTTTTCAGCAGTTTAAGCAAGTTTATTTAACTTCCGTTCGTTTAGCTTTTACCGTAAACATCAGATTATAGTTGTTTCTACAGGTTTTGTTAAGTTTGGCAAGCTTGGCACACATTTAGTACACAAGAATATTTCGCGTCGAAACAATGTCTTTTTGATAAGCGGTTTAAGATTTTCCCGAAATAACGAGGGCGGCTGAAAATAAAATTAGCGTAACTGTCCGAATCCTAAAGTTTTTCTTTTTATTTTTAATTAAGATCTTCGCTCAAAAAAAATTCTCACGAAATAAATTTATAGCAAAATAAAAAGGGCAGCTTTTACCGTTGCCCTTTTTTTGTTATTACAGACCGAGTCGAGCCTAAAAATTATTAAGGCTCAATTCAGTCTGTTTTCAATTAATGATTTCCCCGGTCGTGCTCAATGACAATATCGGCGGTGGCAGTGGAAGTATTTCCCGCCGCGTCCGTGATTGTCGCCACTACGCGATAAAGTCGCCCGTCCAAGTCGTCTCCGCGGCGGCTGGCTTCAACGATTAAAGAATCAGTCCACGAAGCGGAATTACCACTCAAAGTTCGCGTCGGAATATTCATTGTTGTGCCGTATTCATCTGTTACAACATAACTGACGCTCGCCAGACCGGAAATTGCATCCGAGCCGACACCGCTTAAAGTTACGGTTACAGATTGTCCGTTCGGCGGATAAATCCGTGAAGGATTCGCCTTTAAATTAATCGTCGGCACGGTTTTGTCAATTTGAACGGTTACAGTTTTAACCACTTCGGTGTTTCCGGCGCGGTCTGTCGAACGATAACTGACGGTTGTCGCGCCTTCGTCGCTGATGGATATGCTGCCGGTGTAAGGCGTCCAATTTACGCCGTCGCTCGAATACTCGGTCGCGGCAACGCCCGAACAATCGTCCGATGCTGAAAGGCTGACCGTAACGTTAGTTACGTACCATCCGTTTGAGCCGTTTGCCGGTGACGGATTAAGAACTGCGGAAGTTGTCGGAGCAGTTGTTTCCGGGTGCAAATCGGCGGTCGTTACCGTTCCGGCGGAAACTTCGGCAACGCACGAATAAAGCATTTCATTGTTCAAAACCGCTTTGACGAGATATCGTCCCGGCTTTAATTTAAGTCCGCCGTAAAATCCGCTGCCGTCGGTAACCGTCGTGCGCGTGCTGCCGGTATTTAGATTGGTAATGGTAACGGTCGCGCCATCGAGCGGCGTATTGTCAACTCGTTTGGCAAACCCCATCACATAACCTTCTGTCGGCTGCGATTTCCAGAGCATTTCCGGCACGGGAACAAAGGTCGGAAACAGCGGAGCTAACATTGAATCTTCAAAACGCGTCGCAACGTTCGCGCTCGCGCCTGTTCGCAGCGCGGCGAAAAAATCGGCATTTGTGCGTTTCGGCGTCGAAATGCCGGGTGTCGGGTAAGAAAAAGGATTATTGGCAACGGCTGCATTCGTGCTGTTGTTTGTCGTTACGCCCGAAAGCGTATTGCCGAGCGCGTAGAAAATTACGCCGTCGGCTGCCGGCGCGTTCGAGGTTTCAAAAGGCGGTCGGGCAAGCGCGCGCCGCGTTTGACGCAGCGAGCCTTCGATGGAATTAAGATAAACTCCTAAGCCCGGCACCGAGTGGCGATTGTTCGCCTGCGCTAATTCTTTCGTGAACGTCAGCCAATCATCATATTGAGCGCGGACGGAAACGATATGTTCTTGTTTGAAAATCATCGGCGTAAGAATGTCGAGCGTGCCTTCCTGCGTCCACGCGCGCCAATCCTGAAATACGCGGTAATAG
>JACCRD010000050.1 GCA_013813755.1 Acidobacteriota bacterium
GTGCAGGTCGGCGCGCACCATTTTTCCGTCATATATTCGCGCCGCATATCTTCGTGCGTGTATTCAAGCAGAGGAATTCCGGGCGTTCCGCGCTGTTGGGAACACCAGCTGACGATTCCCGCTTCATCGACATACAAATATCTCGCGCCCGCGCGACAACGCCATTCGTATTCCTTGCCGTCAACAAGATTGTCCTGAAACCAGTTCCAGCGCGCGTAACTCCGTGTGCCTTTGGCTTTGATTTCTTTGTAAACTTCTTTTTCACGTGGCGTTAAACCTTTGATCAAGCCGTCGCTGTCGTGAATTACTCCAACAGTCGAGGAGAAGCCAAGTTCAACGGCGCGATTGGCAATAATCAGAGCTTCTTCGGGATTTGCCACGCCCCCGCCGACTACTGAATTGATGTTGACCTTGAATTTCGCGTGTTCCGCTAAATTTTTTAATTTGCCGTCCAGAACTTTCAGACTCTTTTTGGAAACATCGTCCGGATTGACGTTATCAATCGAGATTTGCAAGTAGTCGAGACCGACTTCGTTTAATTTTTTTACTTTTTCCGGCTGAAAATAATACCCGTTGGAAATCAGACCGGCAATCATTCCGTGATGCCGTATGCGGTCGATAATGTCGTAAATTTCCGGATGCATCATCGGCTCGCCGCCGGAGATGGTGATTACTGATGAACCGAATTCAGCAAGTTTATCAATGCGTTTCAACATTACATCAATCGCCACCGGCTCAGATGTTTTGTCGTATTCGTTGCAGTATGTGCAAGCCAGATTGCACCGCCGCATCGGAACGATGTGAACCAGAACCGGATGTTTTGTCGAAGCAAACGCCCGCGCCGTATGACGAACGCCGCGCGTAAACCGACTGAAGCTACTTGCCTTTGGCATTATCTTAAATACTCCTGAAACTAAAGGACGTAGTAAACTTGAGATTATAGTTTGTAACTAATTCCTTTTCAAATATAAGCAAAAGGCTCTGACTTATTTTAAGCCAAAGCCTTTACACACGTCTTAAAAACAAATGTCTATTATTCAACAATCGCTGTGCCTTTCGGAAGTTTGACTTCAAATTGCGAAACGTTTATCTTGGCATTTTTCTCAAAACCGGAAAGCAGAACAGTTGTTGTATCATTATTGCCTTCAACAATTTTCGCCTGAATCGGCATCCCGTTTCCGTCAACCCAGAGCTCCGCCATTTTAAAGCTTGTCGCCTTTTTCGGAGTCAGTTCAAGCCGCCACGTCGGAACGCCGCCGCTCACTTTTTCCTCTCCGAGATATTTTATCGTGTAATTTGCTTTGAGCTGTTCCTTCGACATACTCATAAATGACAATGCGTTATTTGCTTTGCCGCTACCTTTCGCATCTTTCGCATTTCCCGTAATTGCCTGTTTCAAACGCGGACGATATAACACATATTTTCCGTTAACCACCGCCAGAGTTTCTTCAACCGGCTTTGTCCAGTCAATTCTGACCAGCGCATCACGTCCCTTGGTTGGCATATAAATAGAAGTTCCCTCACTTGTGTCCGATTCTTTCAACTGAGCATTGTATTTAACCATCGTAACTTTGGATCGGAGCGTTTTCATCGAACTTCGATTTATTTCCATCCTGTTTAATATTTCGGGCAAAGGATTCGATGCCTGCGTTTTGGTTGCGACAAATACACCTGAAAATAATGTTAAAATAATCGCCGTAAAACTTAATCTAAAAAATAATTTCATAATTTATAACTCCTCTCTAAAAAGATGACAAAGATTAGATTTTGGATGCTCGAAAGCAATTTCCGCAACAATTAAACCTTTGTAATTAACGAATATCAACTTCATAAAAAACATCGCCGTCAGCATTTTTCTTTTCGCGCCACTCAAGAATTTCGGCATTTTCGTTGCCGCTTAATTCTCTTATCTGCTTTTCCATTGTGCTTTTATCAGCGGAGAAATCACGGGCTTTAACGATGAGGCGCAAGGTTTGCGTTGCCAGTTTTTCGCGTTTTTCAAACCAGGCTTTCGGCGTCAGGAAAATAAAAGCTAAACACAAAAGACACAAAACATCCCACTGCGGACTGGCGCGTTCGTAATTCCAAAGGATGATGTCTTTGAGCATAGCGGTCAGCGATTGGTCGCCATTTCTTCGTTTTCCACAATTCTTCCGTCACGCATCTGAATAATACGATTACAATTTCGGGCAGCTTCCGGATTGTGCGTAATCATTATAATCGTTTGATTAAATTTTTGGTTAAGCTGACGGAACATTTCAAGCACAATGAGGGAATTTTCCGTGTCCAGATTCCCCGTCGGTTCATCGGCTAAAATAATTGCCGGATTATTAATTACGGCTCTGGCAAGCGCGACTCTCTGCTGTTCGCCGCCGGAGAGTTCAAGCGGTTTATTGTTAATTTTATTTTCCAGTTTGAGAAGGCTCAAAACTTCTTTCCGCCTTTCGGCATTTCCGCCGTTCCCTGAATGAATTCTTTCTGCCAAACGAAGATTTCCGTCCGCCGTCAGAGTTGGAAAAAGATTAAACCTTTGAAAAACAAAACCGATTTTACGGCGGCGGATGTCGGTGCGCTGCGCGTCGGAAACTTTTGACAAATCCTCGCCATCAATAATAATTTTTCCGCTCGTCGGCGAAAGCAGCCCGCCCAAAAGATGCAGCAGCGTCGATTTGCCGCAACCCGACTGCCCCATTATCGCCACGAATTCACCTTGCTCGATATTAATCGAAACTCCGCGCAGAGCGTGAGTTTCGACATCGCCAATTTTGTAAACTTTAGCTAAATTATCGGTTTGTAAAATCATTTTGCAGTTATCAGTCAACAGTTAACAATTATCAAGTTTTTATTTTTTTACTGTTGATTGTGAGGTGTTTACTTTTTTATCCAAATCGACTTCGGGCAGATTCCAGCTGTTTTCAAGCACAAAAACTTCAGGATCATAAGTTCTTCCGATTGAAACGCTTTCCGGTGATTGATAAGTCAGGCTCATTTTGTATTTTTCCTTCGGGCGCGTTACTTCAACGCGCTGAGGCAAAATATATTCTCCGGTCTCGGTTAAATTTACTTCCTTGCCGTATGTAATAT
>JACCRD010000070.1 GCA_013813755.1 Acidobacteriota bacterium
GGCAAAATGTGGTGCATATTGTCGGTAAAGACATTTTACGATTTCACACTATTTACTGGTTTTCGTTTCTTCTCGCGGCGGGCATTAATTTGCCGCAGACCGTGTTCGCGCACGGAATGTGGCTTGACGCAGATGGGCGAAAAATGGGGAAAACGCTCGGCAACGTAATTGAAATTGATGTTCTGCACAAATATTTCACGACCGATGCGATTCGGTATTTCCTTTTGCGCGAAATGGTTTTCGGGCAGGACGGAAAATTCAGTTACGAAAATCTGATTGAACGCGCCAACGCTGATTTGGCAAGCGGGTTGGGGAATTTATCGAGCCGCACGCTTTCGATGATTACGAAATATCGAAACGGGATGATTCCGGACGGAAAAATTACTGAAATAAATTACCTAAATGCCAAGCGCGCCGGAATTAGCCCCGACGAACAGGAAATTGTTTCCGCTCTCGAACACGCCCGCGATGAATTTTTGCGAAAATTTAACAATTATGAATTTAGTCAGGCGCTTGAAACGCTCTGGACGATAATTGCGCGAATTGACAAAATGATTTCCGATGCAAAGCCCTGGGAACTTGCTAAAGAGACGAATCAAACGGAAACACTTAACGCCGTTTTATATCGCGCCACCGAAACTTTGCGCTGGCTGGGCGTTTTGCTTTATCCGTTTATGCCGGAAGCATCACGAAAAATTTATGAGCAAATCGGCTTAAGCGAAGATATCGCGGCGAAAAATCCTGAAAATTTAAGTTGGGGAGAATTAAAAGCGGGAACGCAAATCGGCGAAACCGAAGCCGTATTTCCGCGAATTGATAAAATAAAAGTTATGAGTGAAATTACAGAGCAATCAGCAGTTGGCAGCCAGAATTCAGAGAAAATTGAGCAAGCAAAAAATGAAAACACTGAACAAACGGCAATTGATTCGACGGCGAACGAGGAAGAAAAGTTCATTGCCATTGATGATTTTCTAAAAGTAGAACTCCGCGTCGGTGAAATCAAAGTCGCCGAACGCATCCCGAAAGCCGACAAACTTCTGCGTTTCGAAATAGATTTGGGCGAAGAGAAACCGCGCCAGATTTTAGCCGGGCTTGCCGAATATTACGAACCGGAAAAACTCATTGGGCGCAAAGTTGTGGTGGTAGCAAATTTGAAACCGAGAAAAATGCGCGGACTCGAATCAAACGGAATGATCTGCGCCGCGAGTTTGGAAGAAGGCGATACGCCCGCGATTGCGACTTTTCTGGAAAACGTGAAAATCGGCGCGCGTTTGAAATAGATGATTTTTGTAGATTCTCATTGTCATATTGACGGAGCGGAATTTGATTCCGACCGCAAAGAAGTGATTAATCGCGCTAAAGATGCGGGCATCGAAATGATGCTTGTCATCGGCACGGGCGAGACGACAAATTTTGAGAATTTTACGCGGGTTGTCCAATTAGCAGAATCAAACGAAAATATATACGCCTCAAATGGCGTTCATCCGCACGATGCGAAAACTTTTGATGACGAAGCCGAAAGACGACTTGTAGAATTAGCGAGATCAAGCCAAAAAGTAGTTGCCTGGGGCGAAATCGGTTTGGATTTTTTTTATGAACATTCGGCGAGAGAAATTCAAAAAGAAGTTTTTAGAAGACAAATAAGAATTGCTCGCGAGCTTGATTTGCCAATAATAATTCATTCACGCGACGCGGATTCTGAAACTGTTAAAATTTTGATTGAGGAATGCGCCCATAAAAACTTTCGAGGCGGGGTAATGCATTGTTTTGGCGGTACTCCGGAGATGGCGAAAACATTGATGGACATCGGATTTTTTATATCGTTTGCAGGAAATGTAACTTTTAAAAAAGCGGAAAATCTGCGCGATTCGGCAAAAATTGTTCCGCTTGAAAAACTACTTATCGAAACCGATTCGCCATATTTAGCGCCGATTCCTTTTCGCGGAAAACGTAATGAACCGGCTTTTGTCGTCGAAACAGCAAAGTTCTTAGCGGATTTTTATAACGTTTCCTTAAAGGATTTAGCTCAGGCGACAACTGAAAATTTTTTGCGGCTGTTCAGACTTCAGATAGATAAAAGATAATTATGAGAAAACCGGTTATTGCAGGTAATTGGAAAATGTATAAATTGCTGGGCGAAGCGATTGATACGGTGATGGAATTAAAACCCTTAATTATCAATTCGACCCATTGCGAAGTTGTCGTTGCGCCGGTGTTTACCGCGTTAAAGTCAGTTTGCAGTCGGCTCGAAGGATCAAATATAAAAATTGCCGCGCAAAATTGCGCGACCGAACAAAAACAGGGCGCGCACACATGCGAAGTCTCCGCAGAAATGATTAAAGATACGGGAGCGTCGCACGTAATTATCGGTCATTCAGAGCGGCGTCAGTTTTTTAGCGAAACAGATGAAACGGTTAACTTAAAAACCAAAGCCTGTCTGGAATCCGGTTTAACGGCAATAGTTTGCGTCGGTGAAATGCTTGATCAAAGAGAGTCGGGCAAAGCGGAAACGGTCGTCGCAACTCAGCTTGCAGGTGCGTTAGACAGTTTGACAGTTTCTGATATGAAACGTATCATAATCGCTTACGAGCCTGTTTGGGCAATTGGTACAGGTAAAACTGCCACGCCCGAACAGGCTCAAGAAATGCATGCTTTTATTCGGCGGATATTGAGTGAAAAGCAGGAAAGTGAAGTTGCAGGAACAGTCCGAATTCTTTACGGCGGTTCAGTTAAACCGGAAAATATCAAAGATCTGATGACTCAAATGGATATCGATGGTGCATTGGTCGGCGGCGCGAGCCTCGAAGCGAAAAGTTTCGCCGAAATTGTGAATTACAAATAGTTTTAACGGAGTAAAGAAATTGGTTTATTTATTATACGGTTTATTTTTTGTTTCCTGCGTCGTGTTAATCGCGACGGTTTTGCTGCAACCGGGCAAAACCGATGCGGGCGCGCTTTTTACAAGCAATATTTCAAGCACCGCGTTTCAGCCGAGAGGTTCGCAGACGATTCTTTCAAAAATGACAATTGCGGCGGCGACAACGTTTATGCTTTCAGCGCTGCTTCTGGCGATGCCGGCTTTAACCGGAAATATCTCCGTGCTTGAAACAAACGCCGAGAGTTCAACGGAAACTACTCCGGTGATTGAAGAAAATTCAAACACTAACAGCGAAACAAATGCTAATGTAAACTTGGATTCAAACGCGAATACCGGAACCGTTACAAATGTGGAAGTAAATTCAAATACTGCCGTGGTTGTTCCGTCAAATTCAATTCAAACTGCGAACACGGCTAATAAAATTACGGAATCTAAACCGCCGGAAACTGTTCCGCCCTCAAATAAATAGTTTTTTGTTTTTTGAAAAATTGATGACGAAAATTAATTTCTTTTTTCATCAGCCGAGGTGGCGTAATTGGTAGCCGCGCACGTTTGAGGGGCGTGTGGAGCAATCTGTATGGGTTCGAGTCCCATCCTCGGCATTCCCTTTATTTATAAGGCTTTCGACGTAATATCGAGAGCCTTTTTTTCTGTCCCAAATTGTGC
>JACCRD010000102.1 GCA_013813755.1 Acidobacteriota bacterium
ACCGGCGGCGGACTTCTCGAAAATATTCCGCGCATTTTGCCGGAAAATGTTTCGGTCGAAATAAAACGCGGAACGTGGAACGAATTGCCGATTTTCAGCGTGATGCAAAAATTAGGAAATGTCGAAGACGCGGAAATGTTTCGCGCCTTTAATATGGGCGTCGGAATGATTTTAATTTGCGCGGAAGAAGATAAACAGTTTGTTCAAAACAACTTAGGTGAATGTTTTGAGATTGGGCGGGTTGTAAAAGGTAACAAAAAAATATCGATAAATTAATAATTTTATGGCGGCAGTATTACTTATCTTTGCTTTTATTTCTTTGCTGACCGCCTTTTTTCTGTTCGATAAAATACTAAAGTTTCAATATGAAAATTACCGAAGTGAATGGGAAAAAGACGGCAAAGCGAGCGGTTTTTTCTGGAACGCGCCGGAATCGAAAATATTTTCAGGAAGTTTAGCCAGAAGCATTTGCATATTATCTTGGACGTTCGGAAATAATTTATGGATGAAAAATGAGCCGCAAATAGTTAGAACAGCTTTGTTGATGAGATTGTCAACATTTTTATTTTGGGTTTTAGGCTTTTTTTTATTCATTTTCGGCAGCTTACAATAGTAACAATGATGAAAATCGGTATTTTAATTTCCGGGCGCGGCTCGAATATGACAGCGATTATCGAAGCGGTCAAAAGCGGGCAGATTATCGATTCAAAAGTTGCGGTTGTCATCAGCGATAAGGCGAACGCGGAAGGTTTGCAGAAGGCGAAAGAACGGAATATTGAAACGCTTGTTATCGTTCGGAAAAATAGAACGCGCGAAGAACACGACGCGGAAATCGTCGCGGAGTTGAAGAAAAGAGCAGTCGAATTGATTTGTCTCGCCGGTTATATGCGGCTGCTTTCGCCTGAATTCATTCGCGCTTTTCCCGATAAAATTTTGAACGTTCATCCAAGCTTGCTGCCGTCGTTCAAAGGTTTGGACGCGCAGAAACAGGCGATTGAATACGGCGTGAAAGTTTCCGGCTGCACGGTTCATTTTGTCGACGAGAGTTTGGATAACGGCGCGATTGTCGCGCAATCCGTTGTTAATGTTAAGGATAACGACACGGCGGAAACTCTGGCGGCACGGATTTTGGAACGCGAACACGCGCTTTATGTCGAAGCGATTGCGCGAATCGTCGAAGGAAAATTTGAAATTCGCGGACGGCGCGTTATTCCGGTAAAAAATTAGAAGATTTTTCTGAAAATGTTTTGGGCGATTTCCCGAAATTTCAGTTTCGTATCGCGTTCTGTTAAAGCGAGCGTAAAGACGAGAAAGAAAATAAAAGCTATCGGGAAGACATAAATCATCGAGTAATAAACCAAATAATAAAATAAATCCTGCAATCCTTTTAGCATTTTCATTTCACTGTGCGGCGAATAAAAAGTTGCAGATATTTTAGATGTTTCCGAGCGGCTGTTTTGACATAACCATTAAAAATACATAAACTTTAAGTTTTCACTTTCCAAAGAGAGGATGACCAATTATGCCGAAAAGAACTTATCAACCAAACAACCGACGCCGCGCCAAGAAGCACGGCTTCAGAGCGAGAATGGCGACCAAGAACGGTCGCGCGGTGCTGAAACGCCGCCGGGCGAAAGGGCGCAAACAATTAACGGTTCACCATTATTAGACTTTTCGCTGCCGAAAGCCGCCCGGGTTAGAAAACCGGCTGAATTCAGACGAATTTACGCGGAAGGCAAGCGTTTTGAAGGTCGTTTTATGACGATTTTTATCGCGCCGTCTTTGGGGAACGTTCAGCGGCTCGGCATCACGGCTTCAAAGAAAGCCGTCGGCAACGCCGTTATGCGCAACCGGGCAAAACGTCTTCTGCGTGAAGCATTTCGCTTGAGCAAAGTCGAACTCAACGAATTAGAAACAAAATTCGATTGGGTTTTAAATGCGCGGCGAAGTCTTATTCGAGTCAAACTTGAAAAACCGCTCGAAGAATTTCGGCAAATCACGGCGAAAGTTAAAATTTTTGAATCGAAAAACAAATCGGGCGAGAAAAACGTCGAATGCGAATGAAGTATTTAGTTTTAGATTTTTTGAAACTTTACAAGACGTTGCTCTCGCCTCTTTTTCCGCCTGCCTGTCGTTTTACGCCGACCTGTTCGGAATACGCGATACAAGCCGTCGAAAAATACGGCGCGATTCGCGGAACCTGGCTCGGCTTAAAGCGTATCTTACGCTGTCAACCGTTTTGCACGGGCGGTGAAGACCCGGTTAAGTGATTTTAGATTTTGGATTTTGAATTGAAAAAGAAAACAATCGCGCAATCTAAAATCCAAAATCTAAAATCCAAAATCT
>JACCRD010000117.1 GCA_013813755.1 Acidobacteriota bacterium
GCGAGGGCGACAAACCCGCCGATTGCCAGAATCGGACCGAGAAATGAAAAGTCTTTGCGCGTCAGAAAAACCGTCGCCGTCAAGCCGAGAAATAACCCGAGCGTCACGATTCCGGCTTTGGCAATCACATCGCCGCCTGCCGTGTAGTTAGCGACAAAGAGCAGCGGCAGAAAAATTATCGCCTCCGCCACGACATAGAGCGCTAAACCGAGATACTGCATCGCGCTGGAGGTCTGCGAATTCGCCCACCACTGCGCGAGCATCGAAATGCCCATAAACGCGCCCAAAACTATCAGCCAGGAATAACGCCCGCCAAGCATTGTCTGCGCGATTGCCGCGCCCGCGCCGGACATCACCAGATAAGTTTCCATCAAAGCAAACACCAGAAGCGCGCCCGCGAGATGCAGATATGTTCGGCGGATAAACGACGCGCGTTCACCCGGCAACGCTTCGGCAACTGTGTAAGATGAATTTAAATCGTATGTTGAGTTCATTTGTTCTCCTCAAAAATTTTAAAGGAATTCCGCTTGCGGCAGAATTTCTATTTTGCAAATTTAGATGCAGAAAATAATATTTTCGTTTTATACTTTAGTTGAAGGCACGTGCAATTCAAAAAACTTTACGCTCGAGTATAGATTAATTTTACAAAAGAGATAATCGCAGCAAATGTTATTCCAAAATCAGAAATAAATATACAACAAACGACAAAACAAAAAAATCGAGATTATTTTCTGATCACGCGCATAACTTCAGACGGCGCGCTTTCAGATCCTTTAGAATCAACAGCGCGGACGTAGTAGAAAAAAATCTCGCCCGACTCGACACTTTCATCCTTAAACTCTGTGGTTGGTAAAAGTTTTTTATTACGGCGTTCCCACCGGTCGAGCGGCACGTCTTGATCAGCCGAGCGATAAATATTATAACCGGCAAAGTCGACCAGCGGATTTTGCGCGAAAGTATTCCCGGCGTGATCCGTAAACGTGCTTTTCGGCGTGACAGGAGCGCTTTCATTACCGTTGGCATCCACCTGCGTCAGTTTGTAATAATATCGCTGACCGATTTCGGCAGCCTGGTCGTTGAAATTACCGTCCTGAATCGGCTCATCCGTTAATCTTTCCCAAAATACAAAAGGCAAATTTTCAGCCACCGAACGGTAAACGTGAAAACCGACGTATTTATTATCAATTCTTTGCAAAAGTTTTCGTTTTAGCCTGTTTTTGTGTTTGTTCATACTTGTATCTGATTTTAAGATTTGAGTTTTCACAACCAGAACAATTACGGCAACAATTAAAAAATGTTTTTGAAAAAAATTGTCGGCATAAAAAATTGCGAAAACAGACAATATTGATTTACCTGTTTTCGCAATTCAGAGCAGTTTATAATTTATGTAAATATTTTTTATTCTGCTTTAGATGCGGCTTTCACCGTTTCGTTTTCCGTTTTGTCCGGCACGGCGCGAAAGGCTTCTTTTACTCTTGTTTCCTCGAAGGTTTTGTCAGCTGCGTCCGGGCGCGGTGATGCCAAGCCGAATTCGGGCGAGCGCCACAGATTTGAAACCAGAAGCTCGCGCATAAACGCCATTTCTTTCGGCAGGCGGTCGTAGAGTTTGAAAAACAAATCGTCGTGCGAGGCGATTTCCTTGATCCACAAATCGCGGTCGAGACTCATTACCCGTTCAAAATCTTCGCGCGTGAAATCTTCCATTCCGCGCCAATCCATATCCTCAAAACGCGGCATCCAGCCGAGCGGAGTTTCGACACCGATTGATTTTCCGCGCGAGCGTTCGACAATCCATTTCAGGACGCGCATATTTTCGCCGAAACCAGCCCAGAGGAATTTTCCATTTTCGTCTTTGCGAAACCAATTAACGGAAAAGATGCGCGGCGGTTCGGGAATGTTGCGCCCGAAGTCGAGCCAATGACTGAAATAATCGCCCATATGATAGCCGCAGAATGGAAGCATTGCGAATGGGTCGCGGCGAACTTCGCCGACGTTGCCAAACGCGGCGGCGGTCATTTCCGAACCCATCGTCGCGGCTTGGTAAACGCCGAAAGCCCAATTGAAAGATTGCTGAATTAGAGGCACAACAGAATTTCTTCTGCCGCCGAAAATAAATGCCGAAATCGGAACGCCTTTCGGATTGTCGAAGTTTTCGTCAATCACCGGACATTGAACCGAAGGCGCGGTAAAGCGCGAATTCGGATGTGCGGCTTTCTTGTCGCTGTCCGGCGTCCAATCGTTGCCTTGCCAGTCAATTGTGTGCGCAGGCGCGTCGCCGTCCATTCCTTCCCACCAAACATCGCCGTCGTCGGTCAGCGCGACATTGGTGAAAATCGTGTTTTCCTTTATCGTTTCCATCGCGTTTGGATTCGTCGCGTAATTCGTTCCGGGCGCAACACCGAAGAAACCGGCTTCCGGGTTGATGGCGTGAAGTTTGCCGTGTTCGTCCGGCTTAATCCAGGCGATGTCGTCGCCGACGGTCGTTACTTCCCAACCTTCTTCCTGAAAAGGCTTCGGCGGAATCAGCATCGCAAAATTCGTCTTTCCGCACGCAGAAGGAAACGCGGCGCAAACGTAATCTTTGCGTCCGTCGGGCGATTTGACGCCGACAATAAGCATATGTTCGGCGAGCCAGCCCTGCTCGCGTCCGAGTGTCGAAGCGATTCGCAAAGCAAGACATTTTTTGCCGAGCAAAGCATTTCCGCCGTAACCCGAACCGTAAGACCAAATCAATCTTTCTTCGGGAAAATGGACGATGTATTTATCTTTCGGGTCGGGCGAGCAAGCCCACGCGACATCTTTTTGCCCTTCCGCCAAAGGCATTCCGACCGAATGCAGGCAATGAACAAATTCGCCGTCGCCTAATGCTTCCAATGCTTGATTTCCCATTCTGGTCATCAATTTCATATTGACGACAACATACGGCGAATCGCTTAATTGAACGCCGAACTGCGAAATCGGCGAGCCGATTGGTCCCATACAAAACGGAATGACATACATCGTGCGCCCTTTCATCGAGCCGTCGAAACGCGGCGCTAAAGTCGCTTTCATTTCCTGCGGCTGCATCCAATTATTGGTCGGTCCGGCGTCGCCTTTACTGCGCGAGCAAATATAAGTTCGGTCTTCGACGCGCGCGACATCCGACGGATGCGAGCGAGCTAAAAAGCTGTTCGGACGTTTTTCGGGATTTAAGCGAATAAATGTTCCGGTTTCCACCATTTCTTCGCAAATGCGGTCATATTCTTCCTGTGAGCCGTCGCACCAAATGACATCATTCGGCTTACAAAGTTCAGTCATCTCCGTTACCCAGCGAATCAATTCCTGATTTTTGACGTTTGCGGGAATGTTTAGTTCAACCATAAAATTTCTCCAATAAATTTATTAAAATATTTATAGAATAAACGAGCAACTGCGCCCGCGTTTCCGAATAGAATTTTGATATTTTAGCACAAAAACTTTTTCGCCACGAATGACACAAATAACACGAATTATATTTCTATTCTGAATTATGTTATTCGAACGCAATTTTTTCACGGTTTGATTTTATTGTATGAAAGATAATCGCCGCGATGATAATCACGCCGCCGAGCATCGCCCAAATCGAAGGTTTTTCGCCGATAAACAAAAAAACCCAAACTGGATTCAGAAGCGGTTCGATAAAACCGACAATGCTCGCGTCCAAAGAACGAACGCCGCTGGCAATTCCGTTGGTAAACAAAACGTAGGCGATTCCGATTTGAAAAATGCCGAGGAAGAGAATTGCCAAAATATCGTTTGAATTTGTTTGCTCCGGCGGATTGCTGACAATAAACGGCAGCATCAAAAAAACAATGATAATATTTCCGTAAAAAACCGAAAGTGCAGGGTTTTTCTGGAGCGATTTCGGATGACGCAGAAGCACAAAATAAATTCCGAAAAATAAACCTGAAATGAGCGCGGCGATGTTTCCCGCAAAAACATCGGTGGCTAATTTGTTTTGATCATTTTGCGGCTCAAGGAAAAACAAACTCATTCCCGCGAGACAAACAAACACTGTGATTAAATCAGTAAATCGAAATTTCTCTTTCAAAATAAACGGCGCGAGAATCAAGATATAGACCGGCGCCGTGTATTGCAAAAAGATTGCGTTTGCCGCCGTCGTGTTTTTGTTGGCGTAGACAAAACAAGTTAAAGTTCCAGCGTAAAGAAAAGAACTTAAAAGCGTAAAACCGTCAATTCGCAAACCTTTTTTATACGTAAAAATAGCAACCGTGACGGCGGCAAGCAGTGACCGCCCGAGATTGACGCTAAACGCATCAAGCGTCGTAAGCTTAATGAACAATCCGCCCGTACTCCATAAAAGAACCGCCAACAGTACGAAAACCATCGGCGGAAGATTTGTGATTTTTTGTTGATTCACTAATTTTTAATTTTGGTTTAATGACGGCACAGTTTGAATTATGATTTCGTCAATCCTAACTCTTCAACAACTTCAGTAAATTTGCGTCCCTTTTGATTGCGCAGGTCGGATTTTGCCTGGCGAAGTTCAAGAAGATCGTAATAATTTTCTAACTCTTCCTGCATCCGTATGAAATCTTTATACGGAATTACCGCAAACTCTTTTTTGCCTTTTTTCTCAATTATTTGTGGCTCCATATTTTAACGATACGCCTCTCTTCGATGAACAATACGATAAATGATGATTTTATTTTTCGTTACTTCAAACAATACTCGCCAATCTTCGACACGCAAACGATATTCGGGCGAAAAGTTAGTTAATCTTTTTATATTACCTGTTAATCCTTCTTCCAATACGAAAATGGAATCAGCAATTCATTGAGCATCGGATTTTTGAATCGAAGCTAAATCTTTTTCGGCTCGCCGGCGAATCTCGATTTCATATTTCACTATTTATTTTCTGCTGCATCGGTAATCGCCTGACGCAGTTTGACAGCGGAAGTTGTTGCCGGTTCGAGTTCGATGTGTTCGATGCCGCCGTAAACTTTCTTGCCAAAAACGCCGTTCCAAGGCGGAATTACCAGCGAAATTGCGCCAAAGCTTCGCGCCTGACACGCGAGTCGCAAAATCGGTTTTGCGTCATCGCCCTGATTGTAGCCGAAAATTTTCATCTGTTTTCTTTCACGCGGCTCAACTTCAGAAAGTTTTTCCGCGCCGCATAAAATTCCGACCCAGCAAGTTCCGCAGGCAGCTGAACGACACTCGACCGGAATCACTCCTTCACCGCATCTGGGGTCTTGCGCGAGCCAGTTCTGCGACTGGTCACGCGCCGCGCCGGACGCAATTTCCTCGTCATTGGTCAACTTAAATCTTCCGTTCTGTTTACTTTCATCCCAAGTGACAGTCCAGCTTTTATCGACTGTTTTCAAAAAGCCAAAAAGCCCCTGACTGTCATCCTTGGCACGTTCGGCAACAATTATATCAGGCGACTTTTTCATTAAACTTTCAGGAGTTTGCGCTTCGCCTCCAGTGTTTCGAAAGGCATCAAGACCAACTTGAGTGAGAGTCATTAAACCAACAGCCGCAATCCCTGTTAGTAAATTCATATCAGTTTTTGTTTTACCAAAAACATCTTTCGCAATTTGTCTGATTTCATCTGCTAAATTCGCTGTTTCTGAATTAGAAGAATTGGTTCTGGTGATAATCGCTTCCTTAACTTCTTTCCAAAACCGGTGTCCATATAAAAAATGGTGCGAATTGTCAATTTGGTCTTTGAGTTCAAACTTGCCCTGCATTACAAATTGCTGAACGGCGACGGCTTTGTCTTCCACACTCTGTAAATATTTGTGCAGTGCGAGCGGATAAAAGCGAAACCAAATCTGCGTTGCGCGGCGGTCAACCTCGTGAATTTCGGGAAGAAGACTTTCCAAAGTTTTCAGCCAATCTTTTTCATCGAATTTGTTTAAAGAGTTTTCAAATGTTGTCATCATAAATTTTATTAAAAGGGAAAATAGAACGAAAAGCATAACAACAAATTTTATTTACCTCAAAGGGAGGCTATGAAAGACGGTTAAAAACTTAAAATATTATGAAAGATTTTGCCCAAAAAAGTTATATGCAACAGGAATTAGTATGGATAAAAAAATAATTCTTCTCAAAAAACAGAAGCTTGCAAATCTTCAGCATTCACCGACAGTCAAACAAATGGCGTGTTCGGTTAATCTTTCCGTGCCGCATTTGGAGCAGCTTTTTAGAAGAGAAGTCGGAGCGTCGCCGGTTCAATATTTGCGGAATTTGCGACTCGAAAAAACGCGGGAACTTCTTGAAAATACTTTCCTGCGCGTCAAAGAAATTTGTTTTGAAGCCGGAACAAAGACCAAAGCCATTTTGTTCGTAATTTCAAGACGAATTACGGCTTATCACCTTCCGAATATCGCAAGCGGCATTGGGCACGAATCGAAGCTGAAGAGTCCGAAGCCAACGAATCAGACAACAATACAGTCTCGGTTATTATCCGAAAACGGAAGGGAAAAAAGGCGAACGTCGGCAAATCAAAGTAAAGGTGCGCCAGCCGAATCTAGCCGTGCGAGCGCGGGAAAGTTATATTACCGGGGCGTCAAAAAAAGCCAAATAAAATTGCCGGGACTCAAAGCAATTATTCAAATTAATACGGCAAAATCTATTCTCCGATAATCAAAGTAGGTATTTTTCTTATAATTGTTGCCTGTTGTGAATTATTATGAGCCAACATCAAAAACATCAACTAATTCTTTTACTTCTACTTGACAAACAAAATATGAATTCGTATAGTCTGAAGTTTCGGACATTAGTCTGGCAGCAAGCAGGTGAGTGAAAAACTCCCGTTTGCTTGAAAGCGTAAACATTTGAAATATCAAATGTGAAAACATATATTGTAGCGTAAAACTAAACGTCAGCGCCTCTTTTTAGAGAGAATTAACGTTCCAGCGTTTAGGGCAAATCAAAATAAAATTGTTTTGCTAACCTGATAAAAAAGAGCCACGCTACAGAAAAGTTTTGAAAGGGAAGTCGTCACGCGCTTTTGTAAAAAAGACATCCCGAAAGTTTTAATCAATTTAATTTATTTTGCGAGTAACCGCTTGCGCTAACTGCCGAGAATGTTCGGTAAGAGGCAGGTTAGAGGTTGCTTTCGTTTTTAGTTACCAAAACTCTTTAAAAAAGTTTTGAAGACAAGAGAATAAAAATGCCGACAATCAATCAATTAGTTCGCAAAGGTCGTCAAGCCGTCAAGTATAAAACGGCGAGTCCAGCGTTGCAGGCAAGCCCGCAAAAACGCGGCGTTTGCACGCGCGTTTACACGCAAACTCCGAAGAAACCAAATTCGGCGTTGCGCAAAGTCGCGCGCGTTCGTCTGACGAACGGAATCGAAGTAACGACTTATATTCCGGGTATCGGACATAATTTGCAGGAACATTCGATTGTGATGATTCGCGGCGGTCGCGTTAAAGATTTACCGGGCGTTCGTTACCACGTCATTCGCGGAACGCTCGATTCATCCGGCGTCGCGAACAGAAATCAGGCGCGTTCGAAATACGGCGCGAAACGACCGAAGGGTGCGAATCCAAAGGGAAAATAATTTACAGTATTGATACAGGGTTTGCGATTGTAAAGACAATCTAAAATCTAAAATCTAAAATAATACAGTTATGCCAAGAAGAAGAGTTGCAGGAAAAAGAGATGTTTTACCGGATCCGATTTATAACAGCGTGATGGTTACTAAATTCATCAACGGCGTTATGTTGGCGGGGAAAAAGTCAGTTGCCGAGAAAGCTTTTTACGACGCGATGGAAAAGGTTTCGGAAAAAACCGGCGAAGAACCTCTCAAATTGTTTAAGAAGGCGATTGACAATGTCGCTCCGGCTTTAGAGGTTAAATCCCGTCGAATCGGCGGCGCTACTTATCAAGTTCCCCTTGAAGTCAGCCGAGACCGCCGCAGTACTCTGGCAATTCGTTGGATTGTGACAAATGCTCGTAAGCGCGGTGAAAAAACAATGACCGATAAGCTGGTCGGCGAATTGCTTGACGCAACGAACAACCGCGGCAACGCCGTTAAAAAGAAAGACGACGTACATCGTATGGCAGACGCAAATAAAGCTTTTGCGCATTATAGATTTTAAGAAACAGTGGTCAGCGGTAAGCGCTGAACGGTAAGTGAAAAATCGAAACTTACCAGATTAACGTTTAGCACTTAGCACCAAAAAAATGGCAAGCATTACTTTAGACAAATACAGAAACATCGGCATTATGGCGCACATCGACGCGGGTAAAACCACGACGACTGAGCGCGTGCTTTTTTATACCGGCGTTTCGCACAAAATTGGCGAAGTTCACGAAGGCACGGCGACGATGGACTGGATGGAACAGGAGCAGGAGCGCGGAATCACAATTACTTCTGCCGCCACAACCTGTTTCTGGACGCGCAATGATGTTGAACATCGCATTAATATTATTGATACGCCCGGTCACGTTGATTTTACGATGGAAGTCGAACGTTCTCTGCGTGTTCTGGACGGCGCGGTTGCTGTGTTTGACGGCGTTGCGGGAGTTGAGCCGCAGTCAGAAACTGTCTGGCGGCAAGCCGATAAATATAAAGTCCCAAGAATTTGTTTTATCAATAAATTAGATCGGGCGGGCGCGTCATTTGACCGTTCGTTTCAATCAATTATCGACCGGCTGGGCGCAAACGCTGTCGCACTGCAAATTCCAATCGGACTTGAAGATAAGCTCAAAGGCGTCGTTGATTTAATCACGATGAAGGGCTTGATTTGGGACGACGAAACTAAAGGCGCGGAATATCAAGTTACTGACATTCCCGCAGAATTGCTTGACGCCGCCAAAGAAGCTCGTGAAAAATTAGTTGAAGCCGTTTCCAGTATCGACGACGAGTTGATGGAAAAATATCTGGAAGGCGAGGAAGTCAGCGAAGCCGAAATTCGTCGGGCGCTTCGAAAAGGAACGCTCGAAATGAAAATCGTTCCGGTCGTGACCGGTTCCGCTTTCAAAAATAAAGGCGTTCAGACGCTGCTCGACGCGGTTGTCGATTTTCTGCCGAGTCCGCTGGACGTTCCGCCAATTGAAGGTATCAATCCGAAAACTAACGAGCTTGAACCTCGCGAAGCAAACGCCAACGCGCCGTTTTCAGGATTGGTTTTCAAATTGATGGCTGACAAACATTTGGGACAGCTTTCATTTGTCCGCATTTACAGTGGCACAGTAACCGCCGGTTCTTACGTTTACAATACGATCAAAAACCAGAAAGAACGCGTCGGACGACTGATGTTAATGCACGCCAATAAACGTGAAGACATCGACACCGCTTCGGCGGGTGAAATTGTCGCCATCGGCGGAATGAAAAACGTCACGACCGGCGATACGATTTCCGACGAAAACAAACACATTATTTTAGAGTCGATGGAGTTTCCCGATCCGGTTGTGCGCGTCGCGGTCGAACCGAAAACTCGCCAAGACCAGGACAAAATGGGCATTGCTCTCAATCGCTTGGCGCAGGAAGACCCGAGTTTCCAAGTTTCCAGCGACCACGAAACCGGACAAACGATTATCGCCGGAATGGGCGAAC
>JACCRD010000149.1 GCA_013813755.1 Acidobacteriota bacterium
AGTAAGACGGGCGCAGGCGAATGCGCGTTTCCTTGCCGAACAGACGGCGCAGCCATTCGCCGACCGTGCCTTTCAAATGCGCCATCGTGATGCCTTTGTCCACGCACAATCCTTCGATTTGATGAAACATCGGCGTGTGCGTCAAATCCGGCGTGTCGCGGCGAAAAACTCTGCCGGGCGCGATGATGCGAATCGGGCCCCCGCGCCGTTCCATTGCGCGAATCTGGACGGTTGAAGTCTGCGACCGAAGCGCGAAGCCATTTGTCGTGTAAAAAGTGTCCTGCGATTCCCGCGCGGGATGACCTTCGGGAATGTTGAGAGCGTCGAAGTTATAATAATCGGTTTCAATTTCGCGGTCGTCTTCAATCGAATAGCCCAAGGAGACGAAAATATCTTCAACTTTCTGACGCAGAATCGTCAACAGATGCAGATGACCTTCGCGTGGGCGCGTTCCGGGCAGAGTTACGTCCAATCTTTCGCGTTCGATTTTTGCATCGGTGATAAAGTTTTTTAGATTGTTTTCGATTTCTTCAAATGAACCGGTAAACTGTTTTTCAATTGATTGAACAAATTGTCCGAAGGCACCACGCTCTTCGGGAGCAACTCGTCCGATTAGTTTCTTGGTGCCGGCGAGTTCAGACTTTTTACCCGTGTGTTTAATTTTCAGCTCGCCGAGTTCGCGCTGCAAATTTTCGGCATCATCTAAGCTTAAACTATTCGTATTCAAATCTGAAAAACGCCTGAATTCCTGCCTGAACGCTTTACGGATCTTTTCGACTTTTTCTTTTTGCTCAATCATCTTTTATTAATCCATTCGCGGATTGAACGAATTCATTTCGTATGCTCGAATCGCTCGATTTTAACACAAGTTAATTTTAAGAAAAATTATCAGATCTAAAAATAAAGCGTCCGAACTTTCGCTCGAACGCTTCACAAATTTGTTCAATTAAACATTTTTAAAAGTTAAGCTGTCGGCTGTTGTTTATTACTGATTGCTTCTTTCACCTGCCCGGCTAAAGTCGCGAATGACTCAGGTTGTTTGACAGCTAAATCGGCTAAAACTTTGCGGTCGAGTTCGATTTCAGCAAGTTTTAGACCGTGCATAAATTGCGAATATTTTAATCCGTTCAGACGACATGCCGCGTTGATGCGAACAATCCAGAGTTCACGAAAAGTTCGTTTTTTCAATTTTCGTCCGGTGTAGGCGAATTTTAAGGCTCTCTCGACAGATTCTTTCGCCGAGCGATAAAGTTTCGATTTTGTTCCGCGATAGCCTTTGGCTAAAGCTAATATTTTTTTGCGTTTCTCAAGACGCTTATTCCCACGTTTTGCACGAGGCATAGTTTTATACTCCTTATTTCTATGATCAAAAATGCCAAATTAAAGACTGAAAAAGTCTATCAGTTTAGTTACCAATTTAATTTTGCATTTTGCTTTTTACTTTCTACCGTATGGCAGCATCGCTTCGACCCGTTTTTGATCGCCTTCGGAAACTAATGTATCAATGTCTAACTGACGTTTACGCTTTGAACTTTTCTTCGTTAAAATATGACGGGCGTGCGATTTTCCGCGTTTGATTTTTCCCGTCGAAGTAAAGCGAAAACGTTTCGCCGCGCCTTTATGGGTTTTTAATTTTGGCATTATAAATTCTCCTGCTTAAATATAAGAATTGTTTGTTTCAATGTTTTACTGTATTAAATTCTTTTTACAAGCGCTGTTTTTAAGATAGTTAAACTTTCGCTTTTTTCGGCACGAATATAACAAACATTTGGTAGCCTTCCATTTTCGGTGTAACTTCCACGTCGGCAATGTCAGCTAAATCGTCGCGCAGTTTGGCGAGCAGATTCGCGCCGAGTTCACGATGCGTCATCTCGCGTCCGCGAAAAGCGATGGTGGCGCGAACTTTGTCGCCGTCCGTAATCCATTCGCGGGCGCGTTCTTTTCGATAACCATAATCGTGGTCGTCGGTTCCGGGTCGAAACTTGATTTCTTTGACCTGCACCGTGACCTGTTTCTTTTTGGCTTCGTGCGCCTTTTTCTTTTCTTCGTAAAGAAACTTGCCATAATCGATAATACGGCAGACGGGCGGTTTGGCATTCGGCGCAACTTCCACCAAATCCTTGCCTTCATCACGCGCTCTCTGGATGGCATCGCGCGTGTCCATTACGCCAAGTTGTTCGCCATCTTCATCAATCACGCGAACGGACGGAATTCTGATGCGTTCGTTTGTTTTATGAAGCGGTCCACGATTAAATCTTGGATTACGGTTTTTACTAAATCTACTTGCTATTGGTACACCTCCAGTGTTAGAAATTTGCTCTGAAATTTATTTTCTGAGCAAACTATACGTTGATAAGTGCGCGAGTTTCTTTTAACTTACGCGTCGTTTCAATAAATTCCGCGAGCGGCATCGCGCCCAAATCGCCTTTTGTTCTTTCGCGAACGGCAATTTTGTTTTCTTCCAGTTCTTTGTCGCCTAAAACAATCATAAAGGGAACTTTGCTGATTTGAGCGTCGCGAATCTTCGCGCCGATTTTATCACTTTTTAAATTGGTTTCAACACGAAAACCGGCTTCTTTCAATCTTTTAGCAACTCCTTCGGCATATTCGTTGATGCGGTCGGTAATCGGCAGAACGGTAATTTGCACGGGCGCGAGCCAGAGCGGAAAAGCTCCGGCGAATTGTTCGATCAAAACCCCGAAAAACCTTTCAATCGAACCGAACAGGGCGCGGTGAATCATTATTGGTCGATGTTTTTGTCCGTCTTCGCCAGTATACTCGAGTTCAAATCTTTCGGGCAGATTAAAATCGAGCTGAATTGTTCCGAGCTGCCAAATTCTACCGATCGCGTCTTCGATTTTAATGTCAATTTTCGGACCATAAAAAGCGGCTTCGCCTTCGATTCTTTCGTATGAAATATTTCTTTCCTTAAGAGCGTTGGCAAGGGAAGTTTCGGCGTTTTTCCAATCTTCATCCGCGCCGAGATAACCTTTATTTTCTGCCCCGCCGCGCACCGACAATTCAAATTTTACTTTTTCAAATCCGTATGTGTTAAAAACGTAAAGCGCAAAATCCAGACAATCGGCGACTTCTTCGCGCACCTGGTCGGAACGAACAAATAAATGCGCGTCATCAACCGTAAATCCCCGACAACGCATAAGACCGTGAACTGTTCCCGAAAGCTCGGCGCGATAAACCGTTCCCATTTCCGAATAGCGCTGCGGCAGATCGCGGTAGGATTTCGGTGAATTCTTGAAAATGCCGATGTGAAACGGACAGTTCATCGGTTTTAAGCGATATTCTTCTTCGTCGATACTCGTCGGCGCATACATTCCGTCGGCGTAATTTTCTTCGTGTCCGCTGATTCGCCAAAGTTCGCGCTTGGCGATGTGCGGTGTATAGACAAAACTGTAATCACGTTTCAATAATTCTTCTTTTAGGAGATTTTCCATCTCCATCCGCATCGTCGCGCCTTTCGGATGCCAGAAAATTAAGCCCTGACCGTATTCTTCCTGAATCGAAAACAAATCTAAATCCTTTCCGATTCTTCTATGATCACGTTTTTCAGCTTCGGCGCGTTGCTTGGTCCACGCTTCGAGTTCTTCCTGCGAAGTAAACGCGGTGCCGTAGATGCGCTGCATCTGCTGATTGTTCGCGTCACCTTTCCAGTATGCGCCTGATAAAGCGAGCAGTTTGAATGCCTTTAATTTATTTGTGTTCGGAACGTGCGGACCTAAACAGAAATCGACAAACGAAGTATCGTCAATATAATAAGCGGTCGCTGTCCGGTCGGCTTTTTCAGTGACGAGTTCGCACTTCAGAGGCTCTCTTCGGTCTGTGAAAAGCTTGATAAGTTCGTCTTTCGAGACGACTTCGCGCCGAAACGGTAAATTGCGTTTAGCAATGTCGCGCATTTTCTTTTCAATAACCGGCAAATCCGCTTCAGATAGTTGGCGCGGAGCAATCACGTCATAATAAAATCCGTAGCGCGGATCGTCCATCAGCGCGGGACCGACTCCAAGTTTGGTTTCGGGAAATAAATCTAAAACTGCTGCTGCCAAAAGATGCGCCGCCGAATGTCGAATAACTTCCAAACCGTCGCGCGTATCAGTCAAAATCGGTTCAATTGATAAAATCTCATCGGTTTGTTCAAGATTAAAAGTCAGATCGACTTCCGCGCCGTTGATTTTCGCGGCAAGAGATTTTTTTATCAAATCGCGGTCAAACGCCTTGATAGCCTCCGCCACGCTTAAAGGCGCGGGGAAACTTTTTTGTTGATCGCCGACTCTGACGTTTATTTCGCTCATATATTTGTTAATTAAATTATTTGGTTTAAGTCTAGCTATTAAGAGGCGCGAAACATTTCGAGAATTCACCAACACGGGTGTAATAAATGAGTATTCCAAGAAAGCCGCCGAAATTAAACCGAAAATTAAATATCAACAATCTACTACTAGAATAAGATTTGATTTGATAAGAGCGACTTTGCTGCGGGGTTTCAATAAATCAAAACACCATTTATACACGCCATTTAGAAGCGCGTTGTAGTAGTCTGCGTAAAAACAAAGTTCTTTGTTAGCATCTCATCAAAAATAGATCAAAAATTGGTAGGCAATAGCAGAGTTGAACTGCTGACCCCTACCGTGTCAAGGTAGTGCTCTACCACTGAGCTAATTGCCTAAACCATCTGTTGCTCCGCTCGTTGTGCGAGCGAACTAATAAAATAACGAATAATCTTAACCAGTGTCAAGTTTATAAAGTGTTTGTTGCCCGTAGCCTTAGCAGGGGAGCGGAGATTTTGAAAAACTATAAGAACTGGGAATAATCCCACAAATTAAATTTTCAGATTTTATTCGTATTAAATGCATACAAAATTATTAGAATTTATATGACTGATGATAATTCTCTGCACGAATACAGTTTTTTATTGTGTTTAATTCGATGTAAATTATATGGCACAAACGTTGCATTTGTTTTTGGCACAGGTTAAGATGCCTAGTCAAGACACAACAACAAGGCAATTAAGCCTTAAAATTTTCTTGAAAAGTAGATAAACACGGAGGAAAAAAATGATTTCTTTAATTATTTGGTTAATTTTAGGGTT
>JACCRD010000165.1 GCA_013813755.1 Acidobacteriota bacterium
CATCCAGATGGAAATTGAATTGATCGCGCCGATTGCGATGGAGAAGGGACTTCGGTTTGCGATTCGTGAAGGCGGGCGAACGGTGGGAGCGGGCACCGTCTCCGATATTGTTGAATAGTTTTTAAGAGAGGATTATCGGTTATGGCACGCGACAACATCATTTTACAATGCACAGAGTGCAAAGAGCGCAACTACGTAACGACCAAAAACAAAAAGAACACGCCCGGAAGGCTTGAACTTAAAAAGTTCTGTAACCGTTGCCGTTGTCACCGTTTGCATAGAGAAAATAAATAAAACAAATTTTCGATTTTAGATTTGCTGTTTGCGTTTAAGCGAGGAACAAAATTGTTTTCCGGTCGCAAATCTAAAATCGAAAATAGTCTTAGGGGTATGGTGTCAATGGTTAGCATGTCGGTCTCCAAAACCGTAGGTCCGGGTTCGAGTCCTGGTACCCCTGCCAGAAAAATTTTGAGGAGATAAAACTTGTGTCAGAAGCCGTTAATACCTTAGACCAAAATAACAGAGAGAGAAAGGAAAGTGTCGGAGAGTTTATTCAGCACACTCGCGAAGAGCTTGATAAAACATCTTTTCCTTCTTCTGATGACGTCAGAAACACGACTATTATTGTGGTTCTCAATGTCATCTTCTTTGCTATCTTCCTTTATTTTGTTGACCAAATTTGGGTTTATCTTTTGGAAGGCTTGACTTGGTTAGTCAACAGAATTGTTGGTTTATAAGGATTTCAAAATGAAGCAGTGGTATTTTATCCACACATATTCAGGACACGAAAATAAGGTGCTGGAAAGTCTGAACGCTCGCATCCGCGATTTGGTTCTGGGCGAACAGATTACCGAAGTTCTTCTACCTAAAGAAACAGTCGTAGAGATGCGCGGTAACAAGCGAATCGAATCGTCGCGGATGTTTTATCCAGGCTATGTCCTGGTTGAAATTGAATGTGACGATAAAGCAAGAATTCCCGACAACGTATTTCACGCAATTAAATCGACGCCAAAAGTGACGGGCTTTTTGGGCGGCAAACAGCCGACGCCGCTGACCCAGTTGGAAGTTGACCAAATCGTTCACAATATTGAAGTTGCAACGGAAAAACCGAAACCGAAATTCTCTTATGAAGTTGGCGAAGTAGTTCGCATCAAGTCCGGTCCGTTCGCAAGTTTTACTGGTAAGGTTGAAGAAATAAACGAAGAGAAAACCACTCTCAAAGTCACTGTTACTATTTTCGGACGCTCAACGCCAGTCGAATTAAATTTCCTAGACGTTGAGAAAGTTACATTTGCAGAAGAAGAGTAAACAGTGGCAAGTGCTAAACGGTAAGTGAAAGCACAAAAACTTATCACTATTTAAATATTTAAAGTTATGGCTAAAAAGATTTCAGGATATATTAAGTTGCAAATTCCGGCGGGCAAAGCTAATCCGGCTCCGCCGATTGGTCCGGCACTGGGGCAACACGGCGTCAACATTATGGAGTTTTGCAAAGCATTTAATGCAAAAACGCAAAATGCCGACCCGGATATGAAAATTCCGGTGGTAATTACAGTTTACGCTGATCGTTCGTTTACGTTTGAAACGAAAACACCTCCTGCCGCCGATTTAATTCGTAAAGCAGCCGGTATCGCAAAAGGCTCCGGCACGCCGAATCGTACAACAGCCGGTTCAATTTCACGGGCAAAACTTGAAGAAATCGCTAAAACAAAAATGCCCGACTTAAATACTACAAATTTAGATTCCGCGGTTCGCACAATTGAAGGAACGGCGAAAAGTATGGGACTGACAATTGAGTAAAGGCGGCTGGCACAGCAGTAACAGTTTGCGGTAAAAGCATGCCCCTGTTCATTATCTGCCCACTGTTCATACTTAAATTTTATAGAGGGAGAATTGCAAAAACAATTCGCTGGAACCTCAGAGGTAAAAATGAAAAGAGGAAAAAATTATCTTGTGGCTTTAGAAAAGCTGGAAGCGGATAAAAAATATGAACTGCCCGAAGCAGTTGCTAAAGTAAAAGAAATTGCTTTCGCAAAGTTTGACGAAACGGTTGAATTGACAATGTGGCTCGGCGTTGACCCGCGTAAAGCCGATCAGCTGGTGCGCGGAACGCTTGTTCTGCCACACGGTTTAGGTGGAAAAGCTAAAGTAATCGTCGTTATCGCGCAGGGCGATAAAGTCAGAGAAGCGGAAGAAGCCGGAGCGGATTTTGCGGGCGGCGACGAATTGGTTGAAAAAATCAAGGGCGGCTGGCTCGACTTTGACGCTGTGATCGCCACGCCGGATATGATGCGCTCGGTCGGAACGCTCGGTAAAGTTTTAGGTCCGCGCGGTTTGATGCCGAATCCGAAAACAGGAACGGTAACGATGGATGTTAAAAACGCCATCCAAGAAACAAAAGCCGGAAAAGTTGAATATCGGGTTGATAAAACAGGCGTTATTCACAGTCCCGTCGGAAAAGTGTCTTTTGACCAGGATAAACTTCTTGAAAATACAAGAATTTTAATCAATGCGGTTATCAAAGCTAAACCGACAACGGCGAAAGGGCGTTATCTGAAAAAAATCAATTTGGCTTCAACAATGAGTCCGGGCGTTCTGCTCGATGAACTAGCTTATGCCTAAACGTGTGAGGAGCAAGGAATAAACAGATGAAAACAAGAGAAAGAAAACAAGAAGATTTGAACGCACTCACGGAGCAGTTGAACAATTCAAAATCGGCGATGGTGGTTGGTTTTAACAAACTAACCGTCAACAAAGATCAGGAATTTAGAAATCATCTGCGTGACGCAGGAGCAAATTTTCGAGTCGTCAAAAACACTCTGGCGCGAATTGCGATTAAAGGAACGCCATACGAAGACGCGACCGAATATTTTAAAGGCGTGACGGGAATTGCCTGGACGGAAAATGACGCGGTGGTTTTATCAAAAGCAGTTTCAAAATTCGTTAAAGATAATGCCGACATTTATACGTTCAAAGCGGGAATTGTCGAGGGCAGAGTTGTTAACTTAAAACAAGTTGAGGCGATTGCCAGTTTACCTTCCAAAGAAGAGCTGATCTCCAAATTGATGTTTGTAATTAACGCTCAGGCGCAGCGCATTGTCACGGTTATTAATGCCGTGCCGCGCAACCTGGCGGTGGTGATCAAACAAATTGGGGATCAAAAAACCGACGCTCCGACTGCAGAACAGGCGACGGCGGCGGTTATGGAAGAAAATAAATTGGGAGAAACCGTTGAAGTGTCCGCCGAACAAAGCGCCGGGATATCAGAAGACGCAGCGCCGGCAGTAGAACAGAATGACGAGCAGGCGGCTTCGCCGGATACACCGGGCGCAGTGCCGGAAGCGGAAAAGTCAGAATAAAAAAGTTTTTTATAAAGCCGTACTCAAGGTAAAACGAGCGAAGCGATAAGTCAGGTCGTTTCTGCGACTCGGATGTTTTCAGTAAGCGGAGGTGCAAACCGCAGAAAAAAATATCCCGTGGGTTCTCGCGGCTGACACTAATAACCGTTAATCGTGATCATAAAATAGTTACGATTAATATTTTACACAATACAAAGAACCCTTTGGAGGAAATAGATATTATGGCAGTTACAAAAGATGAAGTTGTTGAATATTTGAAAGGTATGACGTTGCTCGAAGCGTCGGAATTAGTCAAAGAATTAGAAGAAGTTTTCGGAGTTTCAGCCGCCGCGGCTGCCGCACCGATGGCGATGGCAGCCGGAGCCGGAGCCGGAGATGCCGCTCCTGCAGCTGAAGAAAAAGATACTTTTGATGTTATCCTGACGGCTGCCGGCGGTCAAAAAATTAATGTCATCAAAGTCGTTCGTGAAGTTGTTGCCGGTCTTGGCTTGAAAGAAGCGAAAGAGTTAGTTGACAGTGCCCCGAAAGCAGTTAAAGAAGGCGTTTCCCAAGCTGAAGCCGACGAAATCAAAACAAAATTAACTGATGCCGGCGCGACGGTTGAAGTAAAATAGTTTACTTGTTAAACTGCAATGGCAGGCGTTAAAATGCAACTAAATTTTGATGCCTGCCATCTATTACCTTTACAGTTTTAGAAACGATTCGGAAACTTTTTTATTAGATACTATATAGTTTCTAATGACTAGAGAAAAACTTCTCGTTTATAGTTTGGAGTGTTAGTGTCACTTTTCGGCACTCTCGAAAAATTTGGAAGATAGCAAAACTGCTAGCAAACAAGCGGTCTGGGTAAATTTTACCTTGACCGCATTTGCTGTCTCTACTTGAAAAGATGCGCTTAAGATTTTGAGCTATCGCATCTTAGCAACAAAAATTGACTTAAGTCAATATATTTCTTTTCCACGACTCGAAATTTTATAAAATTATGATTGCCAATCCGCTACAAACAAATACAAATGGGCTTGGGCGACGAACAAGCCGTGCGCCGGAGCGCGTCGATTTTTCAAAAATTTATACATCAGCCCGCATTCCAAATCTGATCGAAGTGCAGCGCGAATCATACAACCGCTTTCTGCAAATGGATTTGATTCCCGAAGAACGCGATATGGTCGGGTTGCAGACGGTTTTTCAATCTATCTTTCCGGTTTCCGATTTTCGCGAAACGGCAACGCTGGAATTTGTCGAATACCAAATCGGTAACTGGCAATGCAAGTGCGGCAATTTAGAGGGACTCGAACACCTTCGCGCCAACTGTAAAGAGTGCGGCTCGAAAGTTAAAGTCGATCCGTTTAATCCGGCTGAAGTTCTCTGTAACAATTGCGGAACATTCAATGTCGTGCGTCCAAAGCTTTGCTCAAACTGCGGCGAACCCGTTGGTTTGAAACACAAACACGATCAACAGGAATGCCAGGAAAGAGGCACTTCCTACAGCGTCCCGCTCAAGGTGCGAATTCGCCTGACCGTTTATGATAAAGACGCGGAAACAGGCGTTTCGACGTTTCGCGATATTAAGGAAGAAGATGTTTTCTTCGGCGAAATTCCTTTGATGACTGACAACGGAACTTTTATCATTAACGGCACCGAACGCGTTATCGTCTCGCAACTTCATCGCAGTCCCGGAGTGTTTTTCAAAGGCGACAGGGACACGTATCTCGCAAAAATTATTCCGTATCGAGGCTCGTGGGTTGAATTTGAACACGATCAAAAAAATATTTTGCACGCCCGTCTCGGAAAGCGCAAGATTTTGGCGACAATTTTTCTGCGCGCTTTAGGTTTGTGGCTTAATCCGCAAATTGATATGAAAACCGTCTCTGACAATATTCTTGAGGAAGTTGTCAAAAATGCCGAGTTTTCTAACGCCGATATTCTGCGGCAGTTTTATACGACTGACGAAGTAGTCGTGCAGAAAGGAAAAATTTTTCTCAAGGTCAAGCAAGACGGCGAAACTAGTCTCAGCGGGATGCGTTCGGAAGAAGATATCAAAGGCAAAGACGACGTTATTGTGAAGACCGGAAAAAAAGTAACGGCATCAGCTCTGCGCGAATTGAGAAAATTAAACATCGAAAAAGTTGAAGTTTCCGCTGCCGAGTTTGAAAACGCTTTTGCACTCGACGACGTTGTTAATACCGAAACGGGCGAAGTCATTCTCGAAGCGTCAAATGAAATTACGGCTGCCAAACTGCAGCAGATTGTTGAAGAAGGCGTGGAAAAATTCTCGGTCTTCTTTCCTGAAAATGATATGGTCGGCGGAATCATTTTGCAGACTTTGAAGAAAGACACGATTGCCAAACCGGTCGACGCGCTACTCGAAATTTACCGCAAGATGCGCCCCGGAGATCCGCCAACCGTACCGACAGCTTATCGCCTGCTCGAAGGAATGTTTTTTGATGCGCGTCGCTTTGATTTGTCGCGCGTTGGACGTTTGAAGTTCAATATCAAAATGGGCAGACCGGAAAAAGACGATATCAACAACTCGCTTTTGGAAGCCGGTGATTTTTACGAAGTCGTCAATTATCTCTTAAGAATGAAGAGAGACAGCGACAATTACACGCAGGACGACATTGATCATCTCGGCAACCGTCGGGTTCGCGCCGTGGGCGAATTGCTCGAAAATCAATTTCGCATCGGACTTGAGCGCATGGAACGCGCGATCAAGGAAAAAATGTCGATCCAGCAGGATATGTTTACGACGATGCCGCGCGATCTGGTGAACGCAAAACCAGTCACGGCGGCGGTGCGCGAGTTTTTTGGCTCATCGCAATTGTCGCAGTTTATGGATCAGACGAATCCGCTTTCGGAAATTACGCATAAACGCCGTCTTTCAGCGCTTGGACCGGGCGGACTTTCGCGTGAGCGCGCTGGATTTGAGGTACGCGACGTTCATCCGACACATTACGGACGCATCTGTCCGATTGAAACGCCGGAAGGACCGAACATCGGTCTGATTTCGAGTCTTTCGTGTTTTGCGCGCATCAACGAATTCGGATTTATCGAATCGCCGTATCGTAAAGTTGATAGCGGACGGGTGATTGAATACGTAAACGTCATCAATGGCGGCGGCACGGGCATTAAACCGCACTCGCACGTTCCGCTCGAACAGGTTGAAGAGGCAAACGCGAAACTGAAGAAAGGCGAGCGTGAGGCTGAATTTGAACCGTTCCCGTTTTATCTGACGGCATGGGAAGAAGATAAATACACAATTGGGCAAGCGAATATTGAACTCGACGGAAAAGGTAACATCGTAAACGACCGTAATGCAGCTCGCAAAAAAGGTGAATTTATTACATCCTCGCGCGATGAAATCGAATATATGGACGTTTCACCGAAACAACTCGTTTCTGTGGCTGCGTCGCTTGTTCCCTTTTTAGAAAATGACGACGCCAACCGCGCTCTAATGGGTTCGAATATGCAGCGTCAATCGGTTCCACTTTTGCGGGCGGAAAGTCCGTATGTCGGAACCGGTATGGAAGCGATTGCGGCAAGGGATTCAGGAGCTGTTGTTATTGCGAAGCGTAACGGAGTCGTCGATTACGTCGATTCCGAGCGCATTATCGTCAAAGCCGACCATCAGGTTGACGGCACGATTTCTCGCGAAGTAACGGCGGATATTTACAGCTTAGTTAAATTTACGCGCTCAAATCAAAACACGTGCATCAATCAACGCGCTATCGTGCAGGTCGGCGAAAGTGTTAAAAAAGGACAGGTTATTGCGGACGGACCATGTACTGATCGAGGCGAACTCGCGCTTGGACGAAATGTTCTGGTCGCGTTTATGTCGTGGCGCGGCTATAACTTTGAAGACGCGATTTTGGTTTCGGAACGTCTTGTTAAAGAAGATTATTACACTTCAATTCACATCGAAGAACTCGAAATCGAAGCTCGTGATACAAAACTCGGACCTGAAGAAGTAACGCGTGATATTCCGAATATCGGCGAAAATATGCTGCGCGATTTGGACGAATCGGGCATTATCCGCATCGGCGCGCAGGTTAAACCGGGCTCGATTCTCGTCGGAAAAGTTACACCGAAAGGCGAAACACAATTGACGGCGGAAGAAAAACTGCTCCGCGCAATTTTTGGCGAAAAAGCCGGTGATGTGAAGGACGCTTCTTTGACGTGCCCGCCGGGAATCGACGGAACAGTCGTTGATGTACAGGTATTTACGCGCAAAGGTCAGGACAAAGACGAGCGTTCGCTCGACATCGAACAAAATGAAGAAGACGATTTGCGGCGCGATCTCGAAGACGAAATTCGTATTTTGAGCGAACAGCGCAACGAGCGTATTTACGAGCTTTTCGACGGACGCAAACTTGCTAAGGATTTAACCGATTCAGGCGAGGTTATTATCCAGAAAGGAACAACGATTACGCGCGAAATGCTTAAAGACATTCCGACGAAACTTCTCCGCAAAGCAGAAGTTGCATCGGGCGGCGTTGACATCATCGCCGAAGTCAAAGAATACGAGCAGCGCACCGAACGGCAAATCAATATTTTGAGCGACATCTACGAAGAAAAAATCACCAAGCTCAAGCAGGGTGATGAGC
>JACCRD010000215.1 GCA_013813755.1 Acidobacteriota bacterium
CGGCGCAGTCAGCGGCGGACGCGGCACGGACGCAAATTGAAACGGCGCGCAAAGCCATTTCCGATGCGGTAATTATCGCTCCGATTACCGGCTACATTGCCGAGCGAACCGCGGATTTGGGTGAATTTGTCTCAACAACGCAAAAGGTTGCGACGATTGTTCGAACTTCAATTTTGCGCCTGCGCATTGATGTTCCAGAACAATCGGTCGGGCAGGTGACAGTCGGGCAAGGCGTTTCGGCGCAGGTCAGCGCCTATCCGGACCGAAATTTTAGTGGGACGGTAACGCGCATTTCGCCGAATCTAAACGCGACATCGAGAACTCTGGTTGTTGAAGCCGAAGTTGAAAATGTTGGCGGACTGCTCAAACCTGGACAATTTGCAACCGTCAGAATAACGCAATCAACGCTGAAACCGACGGTGATGATTCCCGCCGTCGCCGTTAGAGTTGACGGCGAAACAAACAAAGTTTTCATCGTCAAAGACGGACGCGCCGAAGAACGCATCGTCAAAACCGGCGTGCTGGAAAACGATCTAATCGAAATTCAGCAGGGCGTTCAGGAAAACGAATCAGTTGCCGTCAGCAACGTCGGGCAGCTTTATGATGGAGTTTCAGTTAGACAGTGAATTTAAAACCTAAAGTCTAAAGTCTAAAATTTAATTTTTATAATTTTTTTGACTTTAGGCGATAGAGTATTTTGGACTTTGGACTTTGGACTTTAGATTGTGAATTAAAAGATTATGCAATGGTTGGCAGAAGTTTGTGTGAAGCGTCCGGTGTTTGCGACGATGTTGATTTTGTCTCTGGTGACAGTCGGCGCGTTTTCGTTTTTTTCACTTGGTCTCGATTTATTTCCGAAGATTGATTTTCCGACGATTACGATTACGGTGATTAATCCGGGCGCGTCGCCGCAGGAAATCGAAACAGAAGTGACGGAGAAGATTGAGGAAGCAGTCAATACGATCAGTGGCATTGACGAGCTGCGTTCGACTTCGGTGGAAGGCGCGGCGCAGGTTTTCGTCCAATTTGTGCTGGAAAAAGATGTCAACGTCGCTGCGCAGGAAGTTGAAAACCGCGTGCAGACGGTGATTCCGAATTTGCCGGAAACCGCCGAGCAGCCAACTGTTCAGAAGCTAGATACGGACGCCGCGCCGGTTTTGCGAATCGTCGTTTCCGCGCCGACTAATTTACGCGAAGTGACGGAATTCGCTAAAAATAAAGTTAAAGAGCGCATCGAATCAATCAACGGCGTCGGTCAGGTGACGATTGTCGGCGGGCGCGAACGGCAAATCAACGTCTGGGTTGACCCGGACAAAATGCGTTCTTACAGCATCACGCCGGCTGAAGTTTCCAGTGCTCTGCGGATTCAGAATATCGAATTTCCGAGCGGCAGATTAGACGCGGGAGCAACCGAAGCAAGTGTTCGAACGCTTGGAAAAATCCAAAAGCCAGAGGAATTCGCCAATGTCGTCGTCGCCACGCGCGGCACGTATCAAGTCAGAGTTAAAGACATCGGCTATGTCGAAGACGGCGCGGAAGAACTTCGCACCGAAGCCAGACATAACGGAAAGCCTGCTGTAAGTTTGGTTGTTTCAAAACAATCCGGTCAAAATACGGTCGCCGTCGCGCAGGAATTGAAAGAAAGATTAAAGGAAATCGAAGCGACGCTGCCGCCGAATTATCGAATGCAGGTGATCGGCGACAACTCGATTTTTATCGAGAATTCGCTGAACGCGATTGAAGAGCATTTAATTGTCGGCGGACTACTCGCGGCGGGCGTCGTCTTTTTATTTCTGTGGAGTTTTCGCTCGACAATTATTGCCGTGCTCGCCATTCCGACTTCGATTATTTCGACGTTCGCGCTGATGTATGCGATGGGCTACACGCTCAATTCGATCACGATGCTTTCGCTGACGTTGATGGTTGGCATCGTGATTGATGACGCGATTGTCGTGCTGGAAAACATTTATCGCTTCGTCGAAGAAAAAGGAATGCACCCGTTTCAAGCGGCGATTGAAGGCACGCGCGAAATCGGTTTGGCGGTTTTGGCGACGACGCTTTCGTTGATGGCGGTTTTCGTTCCGATTGGTTTTATGCAGGGAATCGTCGGGCGTTTTATGTCGTCGTTCGGCTTGACGGCGGCGTTTGCGGTCGGCGTTTCGTTGATTGTTTCGTTCACGCTGACACCGATGCTCGCGGCGCGGCTTATCAAACCGCGCGACATCAAAGATGACCCGACGAACCAATACGCGGACATCGCGGAAGACAAAAACGAAGCGTATGCCGAAAGCAATCGCGCCGAAAACATTGCGATGCAGGAAATCAAAGGCGACGGTTTGATTGACGGTTCACAGCGCGATAAACCGATTATTGCCGACGATGCTTTGGACATTTCCGACGACGGAACAATCGAAAATCATAACCAAAAAAACGCGGGTCATTCGTCAAAAG
>JACCRD010000196.1 GCA_013813755.1 Acidobacteriota bacterium
GCCATCGGATTTGCGCCCGCCGCAACCGTTCTGACGCCTTCTTTGAAAATCGACTGCGCCAAAACCGTCGCTGTCGTTGTTCAGTCACCGGCAACATCCGAAGTTTTCGAAGCAACTTCACGCACCATCTGCGCGCCCATATTTTCCAGTGAATCTTTTAATTCAATTTCTTTCGCCACCGTCACACCGTCTTTCGTGATCGTCGGCGAACCGAATTTTTTGTCAATAACAACGTTGCGTCCCTTTGGACCTAACGTAACTTTTACTGCGTCGGCGAGTTGATTAACGCCGCGCAAAATTGCCGCCCGCGATTCTTCGCCGTGTATTACTTGCTTTGCCATATTCTTAGGTCTCCTAATTTTCTGTTAAATATTGGTTAATATTTGTTTTCTGATAAATAAAAAACGCGCAACTAAAATTAGCTCGCGTTTGCACTCGCTCGTTCGATTACTCCGAGAATTTCGTCTTCACGCATCATCAATAATTCTTCGTTATCAATTTTGATTTCCGAACCGCCGTATTTACCAAACAAAACGCGGTCACCGACCTTGACGTCCAAAGTTTGACGCGAACCGTCTTCTTTATATTTGCCTTCTCCGACAGCAATTACTTCACCTTCCTGCGGTTTTTCTTTTGCAGTGTCCGGAATGATAATTCCGCCCCGAACCTGTTCGCCTTCTTCAATTCGACGAACGATTACTCTGTCGTGCAGAGGTTTAATTGTTGTAGCCATCTGTATATTCTCCTTTCTAGATTAAGTTAGATTAAGATAGAATGTCTCACTTTAAAAATATTAGCACTCATATCTATTGAGTGCTAATATATAAAAATCTTCCAGCATTGTCAAGCGTAATCTTTTATAAAATATGTCAGAAAATCTGACAAAACTGTTATCAACTTTATACAAATTCCCGAAATAAAAATTTACCCGACAAAGTCGTTTGGCGGTGTTTCGCTTAACCATTCGGAAAATTGGCGCGGCTGTCTTTCACGTCGACAAGTCGTGCACACGCTGCGTTATCACGACGATTGATCAGAAGAGCGGCGAAAAAATGGGCGCGGAACCGCTCAAAACACTGGCAAGTTATCGCATTCCGAAAAGAAGCATTAAGAAAAAAATCTTGTTTGGGCAAAATTTAATTGCGGGAAATGTCGGCGCGGAAATCAGAGTCGGTGATCAACTGGAAATTTTGGAAATAAAAAATTTAAAGAACTAACGAGCGCGTCTTTTCAATAAACGCTTTGGAGTTTCGGGCGGTTTTTGATAAGTCGAGACCCTTTTTGAGAGCGTATTACGGTGAATTCCGAGAGCGTGAGCCGTGTTTGAAAGATGCTCGTCGTAGAGTATTAAAGCTTTTTGGATATAAAGTTTTTCAAATTCAGAAATGGCTTCGCTGAGCAAGATTTGCCCGTTGAGCATTTCTTCAATCAAAATTTCCATCCGGTCGTGGATCTGCATAAATTAAAAAATGGAAAGTAGAAAGTAGAAAATGAAAAATAATATTACAGAGAACAACAAAATCTTCGATTTTCCATTTTTAATTTTCCGCTAATTCATCTCCTGTCAAAATATGGAAAGCCTGCAAATACCGCGCAGTTGTCGCTTTACTGATGTTTTCGGGCAGAGCGGGCGCGGGCGGTTGTTTATTCCAATGAAGAGTCTCCAGATATTCGCGAACAAATTGCTTATCAAAAGACGTCTGCGATTTGCCCGGCACGTAAGTTTCGGCTGACCAGAAACGAGAAGAATCAGGCGTCAAAACTTCGTCAATAAGCAAAATATTCCCGGCTTCGTCCAGACCAAATTCAAACTTCGTATCGGCAATAATAATTCCGCGCTCCAGAGCGTATTCGCTGGCTCGCCTATAAATTTCGAGCGAAAGGAGACGTAACTTTTCGGCGTTTTCCGCTCCGACAATTTCCGCAAACTCGGCTTCGTCAATGTTTTCGTCGTGTCCGGTTGCGGCTTTGGTAGCAGGCGTTAAAATTGGATGGGGAAGTTTCTCGCACTGTCTTAAATTGGCAGGCAGCTTGTGACCGCAAATCTCTCCAGTCTGCTCGTAATCCTTCCAGCCCGAACCTTCCAGATAACCGCGCACAACGCATTCGACGGGGAAAACTTTCGTTTTTCTAACAAACATTGAGCGCCCCCTGAGTTCTTTGTTCCGCCGAATGTTTTCTGGCATTTCATCAAGATCGGCGCTGATCAGGTGATTATTTGTCAAAGCTTTTAAGAATTCAAACCAGAACGACGAAAGCGCGGTCAGCACTTCTCCTTTACGCTCAATCGGAGTCGGCAAAACGCAGTCAAAAGCTGAGATGCGATCAGTTGCTACGAGTAATAAACGCTTATTATCAATTTCATAAACGTCACGAACTTTGCCTCTATGAACCAGAGACAAACCGGGAACATCGGTTTTTGAAACCGTCTTTGCTGCCGACATATTTTTAGAAGTTTTAGATGGAATTTATAAACAACCTAACTTTAGTATTATTTTTGGGATTGGTAAAGTTTTGAAATACAAGTTTTTTGCTCAAGACTTTCTCACTTTTTGCGGAAGCCCGCACACAGTAAAAGCGAAAAAACACACTTGCTTCGTGCGTGTTTCTGCCTTTTTATTAACAGGACTTTCTCAGAAACTGCAGATTAGACCTTGGACCCGGCAGTAAAATCTTTTCAATCTTTTGCTAACCGCCGATTTGGGTTAAAATAGAATAAAATTTCGCAGCAATATTTTATTTAATGGAATTTAAGTTAGTTTCAGATAACACGCCAAAAGGCGACCAGCCGCAAGCCATCAAACAGATGGTTGATGAACTTAATAACGGAACGAAAAACCAGGTGCTTCTGGGCATTACGGGTTCGGGCAAGACATTTTCCATCGCCAATGTCATTCAGCGGGTTCAGCGTCCGACACTTGTTCTGGCGCATAATAAAACGCTCGCGGCGCAGCTTTATCAGGAATTTAAAACGTTTTTCCCCGAAAACGCCGTTGAGTATTTTGTTTCCTACTACGATTATTATCAGCCGGAAGCGTATGTTCCGGCGTCTGATTTGTATATCGAAAAAGAAGCGACGATTAACGATGAAATTGACCGGCTCCGTTTGAGCGCGACGCGCGCGCTTTTTGAGAGAACCGATGTGATTGTCGTCGCTTCGGTGTCTTGCATTTACGGGCTTGGTGATCCGGACGCTTATTTCGGAATGATTTTCTTTGTCGAAGCCGGACAGCGGCTAAAGCGCGAAGATTTTTTAAAAAGGCTAGTCGAATTGCAGTATCAGCGTTCGCATATCGAATTTGAGCGCGGTTCTTTCCGGGTGCGCGGCGATGTCGTCGAAGTTTACCCGAGCTATCAGGAACAAGCCTTTCGGATCGAATTTTGGGGCGACGAAATTGACGCGGTTTACACGATTGACCCGCTGCTCGGCGAAGTTTTATTCAAACACGAATCGCGCCTTCCGATTTATCCAAAATCGCATTATGTGATGTCGAAGCCGACGATTAAAAAAGCGCTCAAAACAATCAAAGACGAGCTCGTCTGGTGGGAAGAAGAATTAATTAAACAGGGAAAAATCGTCGAATCGCAGAGGCTTCATCAGCGCACGATGTATGACCTCGAACTGATTAAAGAGATGGGTTTTTGCCGCGGCATCGAAAATTATTCGCGTCATTTAACAGGGAAACCAGCGGGCGCGCCGCCGCCGACTCTGCTCGATTATCTGCCCGAAAACGCAATTATGGTGATTGACGAATCGCACCAAACCGTTCCGCAGCTCGGTGCGATGTATAAAGGCGACCGTTCGCGCAAAGGTAATTTGGTTGAATACGGTTTTCGTCTGCCGTCAGCGATGGACAATCGCCCGCTCAGTTTTGAAGAATTTGAACACCGCATCGGACAAACGATTTACGTTTCCGCCACGCCCGGACCGTATGAACTGGAAAAGAGCGGCGGAGAGATTATCGAACAGATTATTCGCCCGACCGGTCTGCTCGATCCGATTGTCGAAGTGCGCCCCGTGAAAGGTCAAATTGACGATCTTCTGGAAGAATGCCGGTTGCGCGCCGAGCGCAACGAGCGCGTTTTAGTTACGACTCTGACCAAAAAAATGTCGGAGAATTTGACTGAATATTTTTCCGAAGTCGGCGTTAAAGTCAATTATTTGCACTCGGAAATTTTGACGCTCGAACGCATCAAAATTCTGCGCGATTTGCGGCGTGGCGAATTTGACGTGCTGGTTGGAATCAATCTTCTGCGCGAAGGTTTGGATTTGCCAGAAGTTTCGCTTGTCGCCATTCTCGATGCCGACAAAGAAGGTTTTCTGCGTTCCGAACGCTCGCTGATTCAAACGATGGGACGCGCCGCGAGAAATGCCGGCGGAAAAGCCATACTCTACGCCGACCGCATCACCGATTCGATGAAAAAAGCCATCGGCGAAACCGAAAGGCGTAGAGAAGTGCAGGAGATATACAACACTAAACACGGCATTACGCCGACAACAATTATTAAATCAATCGAATCGACTTTGGTGACGGCGTATGAAGCCGATTATTTCAAAGTCCCGCTTGAACTTGATAAATTTGAAGAATATTCGCCAAAGCAGTTAAAACACACGATCACCGGTCTCGAAATGGAAATGCGCCAAGCCGCCAGAGAGATGAAATTCGAACACGCCGCCGAATTGCGCGACCGTCTTAAATATCTGCGTGAAAGACAAATGACTCTGGCTTAAAAAAATCTATGCAAGTAAAAACTCAAACGGACGAACTGCAAAATTACCTGACGGACGCGAGCAATCTGCCGGGCGGCTTTGCTCAAAAATTGTTCATTCCGAACACACGGGAAGAAATCGCGGAAATCTTAAGAGAAGCTAATGAGAAGGAAATTTCCGTCACCGTTTCGGGCGCCAGAACCGGAACTGTCGGCGGCGCGATTCCCTTTGGTGGTTTCGTCGTTTCGCTCGAAAAGTTTAATCAAATAAAAGAGATAAACGAGCAGGAGCGATTTGCTGTTGTCGGGAGCGGCGTTGTCTTGTCGGATTTGCAAAAGGCTGTTGACCAGAAAAATCTTTTTTATCCGCCCGACCCGACCGAATGGAGTTGTCAGATTGGCGGAACTGTCGCCACCAACGCGAGCGGCGCGCAAAGTTTTAAATACGGCTCGACCCGGAAATTTGTCGAACAACTCAAAATTGTTTTGCCGAACGGCGATTTTCTTAAATTAAAACGCGGTGAAGTTTTTGCGAAAGACGGATTTATTGAACTCGAAACTGAAAATGGCAATCGAATAAAAGTGAAAGTTCCAACGTACGAACAGCCACACGTTCGGAAAAACACTTCCGGTTATTTTTCGGCTGAAAATCTCGACGCAATTGATTTGTTTATCGGCAGCGAAGGAACGCTCGGAATTGTGATGGAGATTAAACTAAAACTCTTAAAAAAGCCCGAAGGTTTTTTGAGCGGCATCGTGTTTTTCAAAGACGAAAAAGATTTGCTCGAATTTGTTGATGAAGCACGGAGGTTGTCTTTTGACGTGCACAACGAAAATCAAGATTTAATTCAAAATCCAAAATCTAAAATCCAAAATTTAATTGACGCGACGATTTTGGAATATTTTGATGAAAACTCTCTGAAATTCATCGCCGAAAAGTTCCCTGAAATGCCTGAAAATGTGCGCGGTGCGATATTTTTTGAGCAGGAAATGACTGCCGAAAATGAAGACGCGTTGTTTGAAGAATGGAACTCTCTGCTCGAGAAACACCGCGCCGCCCTCGACGAATCGTGGTTTACGACGAGTGAGCAGGATCACAAAAAAATGCGCGACTTTCGCCACGCTCTGCCGGTTGCCGTCAATGAGCGAATCGTTCGATACGGGCAGCGCAAAATCGGGACGGATATGGCTGTCCCGGACGAAAATTTCGCTTCGTTTCTAAAATTTTACAAACAAAAATTAAGCGAAAGTAATTTGGATTATGTGATTTTCGGACACATCGGCGACGCTCATCTGCACGCCAATATTTTGCCGAAAACCGACGAAGAAGCGCGTACAGCAAAAAATTTATACGGCAGGTTCATCGCTCAGGCGATTATGCTTGGCGGCACAATTAGCGCGGAACACGGCATCGGAAAACTGAAAAGCAAATATCTGCAGGTGATGTACGGCGAAAGGTTCATCAACGAAATGGCGGAACTGAAAAAAGCTTTTGACCCGAACGGAATTTTGGGGCGCGGAAATATATTTGATGAAAAGTTTATCTAATTAGAGCGTGAACTTTCTTATCAAGCCTGCTTCTTTATCAATTTGCGGCAATTCAATTTCAAAGCTAAAATACTTTCTCTCATTTAACTTATTAAAAAGGAAACACTTCTAACATAATGATCAAAGCAATTTTACTTGATTTCAATGGCGTAATTATTGATGACGAGCCGCTGCATATGAAGGCGTATCAGGAAATTTTCGCTAAAGAAGGCATCGCGCTTTCGGAAGACCACTATTATTCGTGTCTCGGAATGGACGACAAAGCTTTTGTCGGAGCGCAGTATAGACGCGCCGAAAAGGAAGCTGCGGTGGAAAAAACGTCTGAAATTATCGCGGCAAAAACGACACGCTGGCGCGAACTGATTGAAAAGGAAGTACCTGTGTTTGAAGGCGCGGAGAATTTCGTGCGGAAAATGGCGAAGGATTTTGCGCTCGGCATTGTCAGTATGGCACGACGCGAAGAAATTGAGTATGTTCTGGACAAAATAGCTTTGCGAGATTGTTTTACGATTATTATCAGCGCAGAAGATGTCTCGAATCACAAACCCGACCCGGAATGTTATCAGAAAGGTTTTAGATTAATTGACGGGGCGCGGACAATGCTCGGCTCTAACCCGATTGTTCACGCCGATTGTCTGGTCATCGAAGACGCGCCGCAGGGAATTATCGCGGGCAAGGGTGCCGGTTTGAAGACTTTAGGAGTGACAAATACCGTATCGGCTGAACGTCTGCGCGAAGCGGGGGCGGATTCGGTAACAAAATCTCTGTCCGATTGGATGCCAGACTCCTTGCGCCGAGTTTTCGTATAGAAAATAAAAACCAGAAAATAAAATATGACAGAACATCTGATTTTGATTGACGAGGCTCAGGAAAATCTTTTGTCGTGCGCGACATTTTTAGCCGAAAACATCAAAAGTTCCGACGGGCGCGGCACGGCGATGAAGGAAATCGTTCCGCGATACCTCGAAAAAGGCGAAGTTGATATCGCAGCTCAATTAGCCGATTTGGTTGACGACCCGTTTGTGCGAGACCGGCTTTTGTCTGATGTCGCGGATAAATGCGCGGAAATTGACGATGACGAATATGCTCTGCAATTAGTTGAATCAATTGAAGATTTGAGTTTGCAGGCGGAAGCCAAAGAGCGCATTGCCATCCGCAAAGCATATATCGGTGAATTTGATAAAGCCTTTGAAATAACCGCTCTGCTCGATCACCCGTCGCACGCGCTCGGCATTATCGCTTACCGGCAGACGGTTAAAGGGCTTGAGACGGAAGCGCGGCAGACGCTTTCCCTCATTGAATACCCTGCCTCCAAAGTCAACGCTTTGCAATTTATTGCCGAGCATTACGAAAAAGAAAATAAAATCGAACAAGCCAATAACGCTCTTGATGAAGCGGTCAAAGCGGCGGAAGAAACTGATTTGGCGGAAGAGACGGCGAGAATTCTGCAGTATGTCGCCGAGCATTTTCGGGCTAACGACAGAAATGATAAAGCCATCGAAACCTTTGAAAAGGCTAAATTGATTGCCGAAAAAGTCGAAGGCGTGCACCGGGACGATCTTCTCGCCGGCATTTCGATCGGACAATTGCGTGCGGGAAGCGTTGATTTAGCTGACCGAACGCTCGATTTAGTCAATGATCCGGTGCAGACCGCGACGTGTCTGGTTGGATTTTCGAGAGTTTTTTGGGAAAAAGGCGAACGCGAAGATGCTCTGGAAAGTTTGGAGGAAGCTTACGCGCTTGTAAAATCGCAGCGCGACCGTGACATCCGCGACAGCCGGGCGCATTTTGCCGTTTGGGGAACAATCGCCGTCCAGTTTGCCAAATGCGAAAAACAGGAACGCGCCATCGAAATTGCGCAGGAAAACATCAGCGAAAGTGAACGAACATCGGCGCTCGCCCAAATCGCGCAAGTTTCTACTCTGCAGAACGAAGACGAATTCGCGCGACAGGCACTCAAGGCGATTCCCGACGAAGCCCTTCGAATGTTCGCTTTAATCGGCGTGTCCGATGCGAAGAAACGCCTTGGCGATGAGGAAAAAGCGATTGGAGTTTTAGACGAAGCCGCCGCGCTCTGCGAAACCATACCACAGCTCACCGCGCGTTCGTCAGCCTACAATGAACTTGCCGCGCGCTTTCACGAATACGGAGAAACTGAAAAAGCGCGGGAACTTCTGCAGGAAAACTTGGAAAATATCGCCAACATCCGCGACGAAAGCATCCGCGCCGTAACTCTAGCCCAGCTCGCGGGGATTTTTAAACAAGCAAATTTTTCCGTTTCTGATGCGGAAAAAGAAATATTGAAAACATTGGTTCGCCGCGCGGAATGGTGAACCACGACAACTATTTAATCCGTATAATACAAAGTTTTGCTACTTTGGGTATTTTGAGGTGGTCAGATCATGAAATCAAAAATTTTAAGCCTTATCTTACTGCTTTTTACTTCGGTTAGCGCTCAGATAGTCAATGGTCAAGATAACTTTCTTCTCTCGAAGAATAAAGCAGGTGAAATAGAAATCGGAATGACCATTGATGCTTTGCACACAAAGTATGCACCTCGATTAACCAAACTTACTGCTCAGTATCCTGAAGGCATGTTTTCTCCAATGCTTGAAATCTACTTAAATGGTAAGTTGCAGAATGCTGAACCTTCGATAACAGTAGCCATTGATAAAGAAAACGATTGGATT
>JACCRD010000214.1 GCA_013813755.1 Acidobacteriota bacterium
ATCGCCTGCACAAGCGCGTGCGCGGCGGGCATCACGAGCGGCGAGAATTCAGGAAGTTTCCCATTAAGCCAGGCTTCATTCGCCATAAAAGATCGTTCCTGAAAATAATTGAGCTCTGAGAAACATATATAAAAAAATGATGCTGCGCGGATTAAACAAATTGACCGGTAAGCCTTCGATGAAAAGAAAATTAACCACCGATAAAACTCATAGAACGCGAGGCGGGCGCAAATACCGCGTCATTGATTGTATGCCGCGCTTCTTTTTTTAGCACAACTGATTGAATAAATTCGATAATTTCCGCATGACTCGCGCCGCCGCGCACGACATCGCGCAGATTGTGTTCGACGTCTGAAAAAAGGCAGGTGCGGATTTGCCCGTCCGCCGTTAGGCGAATGCGCGAACACGCGCCGCAGAACATTTCGGTGACGGGCGCGACGATTCCTATTTCGCCCGCCGCGCCATCGGCAAATTCGTATCGCCAGGCGGTTTCCGCGCCGCGTGATTTTTCTTTCAGGACCAGCGGAAAACTTGCGTTTATTTTCTCCCGAATTTCCTTTGCCGAAACCATCGATTCGCGCGTCCATCCGTGTCCCGAATCGAGCGGCATAAATTCGATAAAGCGCATCTTTACGTCAAACTCCCGCGCAAAACGCGCGAAATCAACAATCTCATCATCGTTCCGCCCACGCACTATTACGCAGTTGATTTTCACCGGCGTCAGGTTTTCTCGCTTCGCCGCGTCGATTGACTGCAAAACATTTTCAAGCGCGTCAACGCCGGTAATCTCTCTGAATCTTTCACACCGCAGACTGTCGAGCGAAATTGTCACGCGGTCGAGCCCGGCGCGTTTCAAATTAGCGGCGCGGCTTGGAAAGCTGTGTCCGTTAGTGGTTAAGGCTAAATCTTTCAGTTTTGGATTGGAGATTTCAGATTTTGAATTTTCGTCATCAGAAATCTGAAGTCTGAAATCTGAAATCTCCAAACGACTTTGGACTTTTAACCGCGCAATTTTTTCAATCAAAGTTTCAATATCACGCCGGAGAAGCGGTTCGCCGCCGGTCAGACGGATTTTTTCGATGCCCAAAGAAACAAAGATTTCACAAATATATTCGATTTCTTCAAATGTAAGAATAGTTTCTTTGCGAGCAAGTGGGGGTTCACCGTTCGGTAAACAGTAAAAACAGCGAAAATTGCACCGGTCAGTAACTGAAATTCGTAAATCGCGGATTATTCGGTTGTGAGCGTCGCGCAGAAGCATTAGAAAAAGGATACAGGTTTTGTAAGAAAGTAAAAAGGTAAAAGTAAAACAGTGAAAAGTAAGAACAGCGAAGTAATTGTGAAGTTAAATGAAATGTTTAGCAATAATAATCTTTATTCATTTTTTTTCCTTTCACTTTTTGGTATTGTCGCTTTTAGCTCTTGTGCATTTCGTTGCAATCCGCTTAACTTCGTGCGTTTCATGGGACTGCGGCGAAATTTTACGACGTAATCTTCGGTCGAAAGCGCGAGAATTTCGCTCAAATTGGGCGAGACATTTCCCGTGCGCGGTTCAAAGCGTGTTTCTTCAGTCGGTTTTTCAAAACGATTCCATGGACAAACGTTCTGACAAATATCGCAGCCGTAAAGCCACCCGTTTAAATTGTTTGAGATTTGTTCGGGCAGTTCGGCGGAGCGCAGTTCAATCGTCGCGTAGGACAGACATTTTTCCGAATTAATGACATATGGCGCGACAATCGCGTTTGTCGGGCAGGCGTCCAGACATTTTGTGCAGGTTCCGCAATGGTCTTCAACAATCTCGGTATCGTATTCAAGTTCAAGATTGAGTAAAATTTCGCCGAGAAAAACCCACGAACCGTATTCTTTGGTAATAACGTTCGAGTGTTTGCCGAGCCAGCCGAGACCGGCGCGAACTGCCCACGCTTTGTCCATAATTGGCGCGGTATCAACACATATTTTGCCGTCGGCGGTTTCGTCAATTGTTTTGATAAAACTGAACAGTTCGCGCAGTTTTTCCTTCAAAACATCGTGGTAATCGTCGCCCCAAGCGTAGCGCGAGACTTTTCCCTTTTCCGTGCTTTCTTCGTGTTCGTGCGGCGTGTAGTAATTGAGAGCGACGACGATGACGGATTTTGCGTTGGGGAAAATCAACTTTGGGTCGGAGCGTTTCTCCGGCTCGCGCTCCATCCACTGCATCGAAGCGTGAAAGTTTTTAACTAACCATTCTTTGAAATGTTCGCTCTCGCGCTCAAGCGGTTCAGCACGGACGATGCCGATTTCGTGAATGCCGATCTCGAACGCTTTTTGTTTAATTTTGAGAGTTAGACTTTCCACAACAATTTAAAGATAACAAAAAGGCTGTCCTAAACGAAGCAGGACAGCCAAAGAATAATCGTTTTGACATTTCAATTTTAGAAATACAACTTCGCGCCGAGTTGGAATTGACGCGGGTCATAAGCCGCCGTCGGACGGCTAAAATATCTTCCGTCTTTGGCGCGTTGACCGAAAGCGTTGACATCGTTAAAAAACGGCGATGCGGACGCTTCGTTAAAGCGGTTGAGAATATTGAACCCTTCGGCAATCAAATCCAGCCGCACACGCTCGCCAAAGCGAATGGCGCGGGAAACGCGCAAATCGACCGACGCGAATGAATGTGTTATACCGCGGTTGCGTTCCAAATTTCCGACTGAAAATCTGCCGTCCGTAATCAAAGGCGTAATACATCCCGGCGTTCCCGGAATACACAAAGAGCCGTCAGCGTTGACGCTTGGGCGGTCGGTCTGCGATGCCTGGTCATTGTTCGCGTCAAAATTGGTGATGATGTTAAACGGACGACCCGAAGAGAGTTCAATAATTGGCGCGATTGTAAAGTCGGACAAAAATCGTTTGAATCCACTGCCGGTACGCCAGCCTTGCGGCGAAGCCAAAACGCCGCTAAAAACAAACCGATGTCTCTGGTCAAAAAGCGACACAGAGCGTTCGGCAGCAAAATTATTCGGGTCCTGTGCGATCAGCAAAGTCTGCAAATCCGACGAATCGTCGATGGATTTCGACAAAGTATAAGAAGCTAAAAACGTCAAATTGTTGGCAAAGCGTCGTTTTAATTCGAGATTCAGAGCATTGTAGTTTGAATTTCCGTCAGAAGCCTGAGCGTTAACCGCGCCGAATGGCGAAATTGTTCCGGGCGTGCGGAGCGAACCGGCTAAAGCATTATTAAAATCGTCGAGCGTGCGACGCAGAGGCGCCGGCAAGCCAGGCGTTCCGTTATATAAATTCAAAATAGACTGCGTCAGAAAATAATTCGGCGCGTTCGGACGGAAAAAGTTGGCGAAAGCCGGAGCCACGACTCGCCCGCCCGCGCATTGGGCGACCGCGCCGGGAATAACAACCGTACATCCCGCGCCGCCGGCTGGAGAACCGGGCGGGGCAACCGGAATCGTAAAGGCAATCGCTTCGGTTTGCGTTGTTGGCAATCTTCCGGCAAAGCGCTGGAAGTTTTGAATCTGCAATGCGGTGTTCGGCGTGTTCAAATCGGTCGGATGCGGCAGGTGATGCGCGCCGACAAAAATATACGAAGCCGAAACGGACATATTGCTCGTCAATTGCCGTTCAAACGTCAAATTTGCCTGCGTCGCCGAAGCGTATTGAAAATCTTTTGTGATCGGCAGTGTGAATGGCAGAACCGCTCCGAACCCCGAAAATGTCTGGTCATTAAAACGCTGTCTGCCGAATTGATACTGCGCCGTCGGAGCGACGCCTGGCGTAAACACTCCGGGTGCGCATAGTGGATTCGAGGTCGAACCCGGTACGCAGACTGTGCCTTGAAAAACCTGCGCGGCGTTGAGCAAGCCGGTCGGCGCGGGACTGCCCGCCGTCAAAACAGCCTGCTGCTGCTGCGCGGCGTCGGCAATGTCGGAGTTGAATGCGGCGGCAAGCAGCGGGTGATCATAGAAAAGTCCGAGCGCGCCGCGAACAACCGTTTTGCTGTCGCCGAAAAAGTCGTAGGCGAAACCGAAGCGCGGCGCGATGTTGTTTTTGTCGCGCGGAAATCCCTGCTGCACACCGAGCGCGTCCTGCGCGGCGAGGATATCGGTTGCCGAAAGATTGATGCGTGAAAGCGGATCGTTAAAACCAACCGGCGGAATCGTTTGGGTGAGTTCAACGTCATACTGAACGCCGTAATTTAGCGTTAGACGGCGCGTCGCCTTCCACGTGTCCTGTGCAAAAACAGAAATCGGCGTATTTTTGAGGCGGCTGACCGGATCGCCGAAACCCTGAATATAAGTTGAAGGCAAACCAAGTCCGTAAGACTGCACCGGAGTTAAATCAGGCGCGCCGAGTTGTCCGAAAGCCGGGTTGAGATTGCCTGCCGCAAACGGTCCAAAATTAAAAAGTCCGGCGAAGTTTAACTCAAAAACGGCGCTCGGAATTTTGACGAAATTGATGTCGCCGCCGAATTTTAAGGTGTGCGTTCCAAGAATATAATTAATGTTGTCGGCAAATTGGTAGCGTGTTTCCGTGCGATCAACCGGCGAGAAAAGTTCGCGCCCGATGAACGCCGTGCCGGAGATGTTAAACGAAACCGCGTCGCCGTTTTGCGAGCGAAAAACCGTATCGCGTCTGCCGTAACTAAAGCGGAATTCATTCGCCGCGCGTTCGCCCAGAGTCGAATTGAGTCCCGCCGTAAATGAATAATCTTTCAGTTCCGTGATGCCGGTGCGCGAAAAATCGTTTTGACCCAATGATTGATTTTGCGATTCGACCTGAATGCCCGTCAGATTGCCCGGATTGTAACCGAAACGGAACGTCAACTGATTGTCTTCATTGAGATTATGGTCAGTGCGAAACGAGAAAAAATTGGAGCGGTCGGTGACGGGAAAAGTTCTCTGCAAATCGTTGAGCGGGCGAAAAGCGATAAATTGTCCCTGCGCATTGCGCGTATTGATCGGAACTGGCGCGCCCGAAAGAAAAAAGCGCGAACCGATTTGGATTGGCGCGGCTTGATTTGGGTTACAGAAGCTCGTCGGCGGATTACTGCACGGCGGCGCGAACAAAGGATTGCTGCCCGTTAGAGCGGTCGCTCCGCCGCCCGATGCTAAGTAAAGATACTGCACTGCCGCATTAACCAAAGCAGGATTATTGCTGGCGATTAGATTTTGAGCAAACTGCTGTTGCTGCGGAGTAATATTTCTGAAGGTTTGTCCGCCGAAAGTAACCGCGCCGGTCAATCCTTGGGCGACATCGCTGGTGAAAAATCCGGTTTCGTCGCGTTGCCGACGTTCAAAGGAAGCGAAGAAAAAGTTTTTATCTCTGCCACTCGTGGCAACCGGTCCGCCTTCACCGAAATTCAGAAATGGAAGTGGTCCGCCAAATGTTCCGCCGAATTGCGTCCGGCGAAAATCAGGCTTATCAACCGGCGAAAAGACGTTGCGCGCCTGGATACTTTTATCGCGGATAAAGCCGAAAACGTTTCCTCTGAAATCATTAGTGCCGCGTTTGGTGACGACGTTGACGACGCCGCCTGTGGCGCGCCCGAATTCCGCCGAATAAG
>JACCRD010000222.1 GCA_013813755.1 Acidobacteriota bacterium
CGCTGCGATAATTGGCGTATCGCCGTTGCGTCCGAACTTCTTATTCGTCATTCCGCCCGTCGAAGTCGCCGCCGCCACGTTTCCCAAGAAATCACAAGCTGCCGCGCCAACCGTTCCGATTTTGGATTTTGGCTTCGAGGAACTTTGCGGTTCTGACTTTGAACTTTGAACTTCGTTGGTCGTGTGGTCAAGTTCGACAACTCCTTTTTCGCGAGCGCTCAATAATTGCTCGAAACGAAAATCGGTAAAAAAGTATTCGTCCGGTTTAAACTCAACTTTCATTTCCCTTGCAAATTCGTTGGCGCCGATTCCGGCAAGCAGAATATGTTCGGTTTTTTCCATCACCAGGCGCGCCAGTCTGATCGGATTTTTGACGTTTTTGACAAACGCGACCGCACCCGCGCTGAGATTTTTGCCGTCCATAATCGCGGCGTCCATCTCATTTTTCTCGTCGTGGGTGAAAACCGCGCCCTTACCAGCGTTGAAAAGCGGAACGTTTTCAAGCGAAACGACCGCTTCTTCAACCGCGTCCAGTGAATTGCCGCCGTTTTTTAAAATTTCCCAACCGGTTTCGAGCGCGGCTCTTAAACTCACTCGATATTCATTTTCTAATTCTGGCGTCATCGAAGATTTGAGAATAGTTCCCGCGCCGCCGTGGATTGCCAATGCGATTTTTTGCATTTTAGGTTGATCCATTTTTTTCAAAGTTGAAAAAATACTATTTTACTTTGCCGAGATTTTCCAAAATGTTTTTCGCAATGAGCGGAATTATGCCCCGTTCGTTCGCCATATTTTCCGTGTAAACGACTAAAACAAATTTTAATCCGTCGGACGTTTCAACATACGCGGCATCGTGGCGCGTTTTGCTCGTCCAGCCGGCTTTTGACCAGAGTTTCGCATTGGTAATTTTCAAATCATTTAAGGCAATCCCCGTAAAACCGCGCGCTTGATCGTCCGCGTCATTTGATTTACCGGCGAAATCGCGTTTCATCATATCGAGCATCTGTTTGCTTCGGGCAGGATTGACGATTTTGCCAAGCGCGATTTCAGCCAGAAGTTTTGCCGTCGCGTTGGTCGTCAGCATATTCCGATTCTTTCCGCCATCTCGAAATTGCTGTTCGCGCCCGTATGCGTCTTCGCAGTAGGTTTTTTGATTGACGTTGATATTTGTATAGCCGAGCCCCGCGAAATATCGGTTGACGGCATTTCGTTTATATGCAAAGGCTTGCAATTCTTTCGCCGCCAGTTCGCTTCCGCTCGAAGTTTCGGTTAAAACATCCAAAATATAATGTGTCGCGTCGTTTGAAGAATCAACAATCATATCCTTTAGACCACGCTGAAGTTCCGGCGTCATCTTCGCTTTTCCGTCTTCGAGCCATTGATGGAGCGCCGCCATATAAAACATTTTGACGACGCTCGCCGGATAAATCCGCTCATCGCCGCGAAAGTTCGCCGTTTTCAAATTGGACGAATCGCGCAAATCGATTAAAGTCGCGGCAATGTATTCTGGCTTTATATTTTTTGTCTGAAAAGCCTCGATTGTCTTGCCGACGGCTTGAGTGAGCAGCGTCTGCAATTCGGGCGAATCGTTCAGGACAACGGGTGCGTATTTTTCGGCGGAAAATTTCGCGTTTTTCAGCTTCTCTGTCTTGGGTTGAGCGTTGGCGCAGACAATCGAAAAAGCGGCAAAAAATATTAAATTTAAAACAATATATAATTTTTTCATCGAAAACCTCCTGACAAGTCTTTACGGCAAGTTAGTAACCAGAGTATAAACAAAGTGATTTTCTTTGTCATTCGGACAATTTCAGAACTGAAAAAATCAGGAAAATAAATTAATGGAAAATGATTCGAAATTGGCGCGCGGTATCAGCCGCTGGGATTTGCTGGCGATTACGATTAACACCATTATCGGCGCGGGAATTTTCGGTTTGCCTTCAAAAGTGACGGCTTTAATTGGCAGCTACAGTCTCGTCGCGTTTATTGTCTGCGCGGTAATTGTCGCGTTTATTGTTTTGTGTTTTGCCGAAGTCAGCAGTCGCTTTACGGCAACCGGCGGAATGTATCTGTATGCGCGTGAAGCGTTTGGCGCGGTTGTCGGTTTTGAAGTCGGATGGCTCTACTGGATTGTGCGCGTCACGACTTTTGCGGCAAACTGCAATTTGCTTTTGAGCTATCTCGGATTTTTTGTTCCTTCGGCAAATACCGGCGGGCTGCGAATTGCGCTGATTTTGGCGATTGTCGTGATTTTAACCGTTGTCAATTTCCTCGGCGTGCGTCAGTCGGCGCTGCTGACAAACGTTTTTACCGTTGGCAAAATCGTGCCTTTGATTATATTCGCCGTCGTCGGCTTGTTTTTTATCGAACCGGAAAACTTTAATTTTTCGCCTGTTCCTGAAACCGGCGCTTTTTCGGGCGCTTTGCTGCTTCTAATTTATGCTTACGTCGGTTTTGAAGCGGCGGCGATTCCGGCGGGCGAAACCCGCGACCCGCAGCGAAGCGTTCCGTTTGCGCTTCTGACAGCACTGGCAATTGTTGCCGTTCTTTATATTTTGATTCAAATTGTGGCAATCGGAACTCTGCCCGAACTCGCTGCTTCGGAACGCCCGCTTGCCGATGCCGCGAGCAAATTCTTAGGCAGTTTCGGCGCGGCTTTTATCACCATCGGCGCGCTCATTTCAATCTTCGGCAACCTCAACGGCGGGTTCCTAACCGCCTCGCGGATGCCGTTTGCAATGGCGGAACAGGGCGAATTGCCGCAAATTTTAGGCAAAACCCACGATAAATACAAAACGCCGTATGTTTCGCTTCTGCTCACCGCCGTCGTGATGCTTTTTCTGACAATTCAAAGCTCATTCCTAACAGCTCTGACCATCAG
>JACCRD010000248.1 GCA_013813755.1 Acidobacteriota bacterium
TCGAGTCCGAGCATTCGCGCTTTCAAACCGGGCGCGATAATGGTTTTCATCAAAGTTTGTCCGGTTTTAAAATCTTTCCCGCAAATCGGAACGCCCGCATCTTCTGAAAGTTTTGTCAGCGCCGGAATATCGCACGACAGATTCGGCGCACCGTTGGCAAACGGGACTTTTGATTTTAACGCGGCATAAGCGTAAATCATCGAAGGCGCGATTAATGGGTCGTCGTCATACAAACCTTTTTCAAAAGCTTCTAAAGTTTGATGAACTGCTGATTGTTCGAGAAAAATCTCAGTCGAAGCCGCAAACACGATCACCAGTCTTTCGCACCCTTTTTCTTCCTTAAATCGCGCGATGTCGGCAATCAATTGTTCGGCAAGCTCCATTTTGTTCTTGCCTATTTTAACGTTTTCGCCCGTAATGCGCTTAACGTAATTCTGCTCAAAAACCGCCGCCATTGGTTTCAAGGATTCGAGTTGTTCACGCAAATCTTCAACCTGCGCTTTCTCTAAAACGCCCGCATTTCGCGCCGCTTCATAGGCTGAATCGGAAAAAATATCCCACGCTCCAAAAACCACGTCGTCCAAATCCGCGAGCGGTACAAAATCCTTAATCTTCGGGCAATTATTGTCGGTTCGCTTGCCAAGGCGAATCGTTCCCATCTGGGTCAGAGAGCCAATCGGGTTCGCCATTCCCTTGCGAATCGCCTCCACGCCCGCGACAAAAGTTGTGCTGACCGCGCCGAGTCCGACGAGTAAAATACCAAGTTTCCCGCTCGCGGGTGCAATTTCCACGCCTTTTTCAACCATTATGAGTTCCTCCGAGAAATGAAAGAGAATAATAACTTTACAAAAATGTTAAGGCAACCGTGAAAAGGTTTTATTCGAAAGGTAAAGCCTCTAATGTCTTTAAGTCTTGAAGATTAAATTCATCCGAAATGAGATTGACAATTTTAGCAACTTGTCTTGATTCTCTTAAATTGCTTTCGAGGGAAGGCTCAGTGTAAACATAAAATCTGTATTCTCCGCCTCTATTTGTTTCGATTGTATAACCTCCACAGTCGGGGCAAGGCTCAGACCCGCCGTTCTCAAATCTATCAGGCAAAGTAAAAATTTCTTGTTCGGTAAGTTTTTGTAAAACAATTTCCCAACCTGAATTTGGTTCGCTTAATCTTCTTTTTGAAATATTTTTCAGCCTAAATGTGCCTTCCCGAAAATTTTGTCTCTGAATGCTTGCCGACCATCTTTCATTGGTTCGTCTAAGAATAAAATATCCATTTGCTACCAGGAAGATACGCGCCACAAACGAATTTCCAAATCAGTTTTCGAAATTTTCAATTTTTCTAAAATAGGAACCTGACTGACTTTCGATAAATCGGCAAATTCCTTTAAATACTGTTTTCGCTTTTCTTTATGAGGATTAAAATTCGGGAGACCAAAAGAATTTCTGACTTTTTCCGATATAATCGATTGCGAATCATATCTTTCAATTTTGTTTTCCAAAGTAGGAGAAATCTGAGCAACCGGTGTTGACAAGTTTTCTGATTTTTGCAAATCGTTGTGAAAGCAGGAGCTTACAAAAAAAGCTAGGCAAAAAAACATCTTGTTTTGCATAATGTTAGCTTTGATAAATTCGGTAATCAATCTCTCCGAAAATGTTGTCGCGGTTTTTGATTTCCGTAAGCATTTTTTCGTCAATTTCCCCATTTTCGATTTGCGTCGCCAGCAAATTAAAGCGGTGGATATGCGACTGGAAGCGGCGTGATGAGTATTCAACCGTGGTGCCTTGATAAATTTGAAACGCCCAATCGCTCGATTGCGCAAGCAGGAGTTCGCGGGCGAGTTGATTGAGTGCGCGGCGTTCGATTTCAGACGGGTTTGTAAACGTGTTGGCAAGCGCGGTCATCTTTCGTTCGGCGTCGTGAACGAACGGATACATCCAGGAATTTCCTTCGTTGAGCCAGACTTTGAAATAACCGTTTTCGCCCCAGCTCGAAGCTGAAGGTTTTTGAATTTGAATCGGAATTTTTGCGTCCAAAAAATCGCCAGGTGTCACCGCGCGAACCGAATCTCTTTTATAATGAAGTTCGCGGAATAAATAATCTAAAAATTGCGGTCCCTCAAACCACCAGTGTCCATAGAGTTCAGCATCATACGGCGCGGTGACAAGCGGCGGACGTCCTTCAAATGTATCGCGTAGTTTATACGCCTGTTCAATCCGTTTGCCGACAAAATCCAGCGCGTCTTCAGCGGCTTTTTCGCGCGCCCAAGCTGGGACATACGGCTCTTTTTTGTGGCTTGGCACGTCACGCCCCGAAATGCGGTAATACTTTAAACCCAGATGCCGGCGGCTTTCGTCTTTGTGCAAAAACGGCTTGAGATAATCGAGCGGCAAATCCCAACCGACATCACGGTAAAATTCGCGGTAGAGAGCGTTACCCGGATAACCGACCTCGGCGCTCCAAACCTGCTGCGAAGTCTCCACGTCACGTGCAAAAACCGCCACTCCGTTCGGACATCGGACGGGCGCGTGAACACCGTAGCGCGGGCGCGGTTCGCCGTATAAAATCGCGTGTGAATCACCGATAAAATATTCGATTCCAGCGTCTTTCAGAAGATTTTCCAAACCTTCTTCATAGGCGCATTCGGGCAACCAGATACCGCGCGGACTGCGCCCGAAATGTTTTTTATAATTTTGGACGGCGATCTGGATTTGCGCTCGTTTTGCTTCAGGGGTGGAAATTAGCGGCAGAAAACCGTGCGTCGCGCCGCAGGTGATGATTTCCAGAACCCCTTCATCCTGCAGTTCACGAAAAGCGTTGATCAGATTGCGTTTATATTTATTGTTCCATAAATCCAGAGCCGCGCTCAGATTTTTGACATACATTTTGACGGCATCAATGAATTGCGGTTCTTCGCGGCTGACTCTTTCAAGATCAGTCTGACAGAATGCGAGCAAATTTTCGAGATGCCGCGTATAGCGCGTCTCAAGCAGTTTATCCGCCAGCATTTCGCACAAAGGCGGCGAAACATTGATGGCGAGACGCGGACGAATGCCTGATTCGTGCAAGTTTTGAAAGATAAAAATCAGCGGCAGATAAACTTCTGTGATCGCTTCGAAAAGCCAGTCTTCTTCAAGAAATTCAGGGTATTCGGGGTGACGCACAAAAGGCAGATGCGCGTGAAGTATAAGGCTGAAATAACCAGTGGGCATAATTGGATTTTAGATTTTGGATTGTAGATTTTGGATTGGAAAGCGAGAATTAAATTACTGATTTTAAAAGCAGTTAAAATTATTTGAGTGGAAAAATCCCAGAATAATTTACTAAACTTAAGATGTCAGTGAGCTTTAACACAATCCAAAATCAAAATGAACTGATCGGAGAAAATTTCGGTATAAATCTGCGTTTGGAAGTTTTTGGGAAGTTTAAGACGCTCGAACCGAAAACGGCGCTTCCAAATTCTTCGTTCTCCAAAAATTCATCCTCAAACTCGCCAAAGTTTTCCTGCAAAACCGCTAAAGCCTTTGCCGAGCTGATGTTTTCGGCGTTTTCTTCAAACGCGGCAAAAAGTTTTTTTGATATTTGCCCGCGTAATTTTCCGAGCGAAATTCCTGAAGCCAGCGCCAGCAGAGCAAATCGAATTTCGCTCGAATCGTTTGAAATAAATGAATTGTTTCGGGCAAAATTTGTTTTTTGATTTTCTAAAATTTGAGCGAACGCATTGTGCGTCGCTTTGTCGGAAAAAACCGCGTCATCGCCGGCGAGAGCGACTTCAAAAGCGTCCTGCGCAAAACCCGAATCGGTTAAAACCTGCGCGAAATTTTGCGCATCGACTGCCCAATCCGTTGAAAAGTCGCGCCGCGGACTCGGACTTTTACGCGGAGTTTCGATTGTGTTTGAAAACATTAAGCGAGTAAAAAGATTGTTCGGCGCGTGAAACCCGACTTCAGCCCGGTAAGTTGAATTGGCGTCAGCATCAAACCACGCCGAGCCTTCCGTTTCTACCAGCATAATTTCTTCTTCGCCCCTGGTTTGATTGACGAGTTTAACGACCAGCTTAAAATTGGCGATACGTCCGGAAAAGACCCGATTCAATGTTTGAAAAGGATCATTTTTGAAAGACCAGTAAAAATGAAGACGCGTCGGCGACTGCATCTGCAGACGCGCTCGATTTTCTTTTGCCAGTTTTGGCAGTTTCGGAACAGATAATTCCTTAAAAATCGGGTCTTCAGTTACACGCTTGTCTGCTGTTTCTTTATTATCGAGATCGATGCCCGCCTCAACTAACGGCTCGGCTAAATTTACTTTCAGATGAACGTCGGACTCGTTTACTTGAATAAGTTCAGACGTTTTAAGCGAAAAATCTTTTTGCTCCAGACGTTCGGCGGAAGAAATGGGATTAAGCTGAAAATCTTCCAGGTTAAGCTCTATCGCGCTTGCATCTTTTTCTGTTTGTTCGTTTTTCGTCGCTGAAGCCGGTTGTAAATTGTTCGTTTCTAAATCTTTTTTAATCATAAATTGCTCGCTTCTAAAGTAACGGGACGATTATGTGGTTTTAAAATTCAAAATTCAAGGCGCGCCCAAACGGTTTATTCGCTGTCACTGTTTTATTTAATGTTTATTTTTTTGAGCTTTATTTCAACTCTGCCGACCGTGTAATTTATTTGAGCGCGAACAAGAACGCGGCGCGGGTCGTCCGTGATCCAGAAAATCATACTGCCTTCTCTTCCAAGCAGACGGTTTTCGCCGAAAACTTCCGGTTCGACGCGAAAACACCAGCTTTTCCCAAGAATACTTTTTTGCTCTTCGCGGGCGGTGACGCGGACGGGAATTTTGTAAATCATACCGGAATCGCTGACTTTTAGTTCAAAAGTTTTGCCGACCTCAAGCGGCAGACGCCTGAGCGTGTAAACTGCTGAAACAAAATCCTGCGTGTCCGGTTCGAGCGGCGAAGCGACGACGTATGGTGCGCGAACCGTGTCCTTCGGATCGGTTTCGATAAAGATAACTTTTTTGTCTTTGTAATCGAAAATGGCTTCGCTGTCGCGCACGCGCTCGTTTTGTTCGTCGCGCTTGATGGTTTTTAAAATTTGTAAATTTTCCCCGTCAACGGTTGATTCGAATTTTTGGAAAAACTTGGCATTAAGCAGTTTCGGGAGTGACCCCTTCGAATTTCCCTGCGACTTAATTATAAAATGACGTTTATTCGGAGCACGCTCGACGGCGAAATTTAAATCCGCGACGGCAATGCCGCGCAGCAGCGCTTTGCTGAATTTACCTTCGTAAACAAGATTTTCGCCAACGTTAAAAGGTTCGATTTGAGTCGCGTTTTGAGCATCTATCGAAATGCTGAAAAAACACGAAATCAGCAAAAGCAAATGAATTATTTTTTTTATCGTCATAATTTTATTTCAAAAAAATCGCCTTGACGAGCAAAATCGACCACGCAAAAACTAAGCCGAGCGCCGCACGATACTCGCGGTATCGCATATACAATTTCATATCAAACTTTTCAGATGACTTTTTATAACCCTTAAAATACGGAAAGAGAAGCGGAACTCGCCGAGCGTATTCGGCATATTCTTCCCCGAAAAGCGCGGTTAATTCCTTTGCCTCAAGACGCATTACGGGTAGATAAATTCCCAGAAACAAAACTATAAAAAGAGGCGCGAGCCACCACACGCCGGAAGCAATTGTAAAACCCAAACCGAGCACGAAACTTCCCAGATAAAGCGGATTACGGGTAAAGGAATACGGACCGGACACCGCCAGATTTTGATTTTTGCGAATATGACCCGAAGCCCACGCTCGAATCAAAATTCCAATGACCGCAACCGCGCCGCCAATTACTAAAGTCATCAATTCAGGACGGGCGAAGGCGAGAAAAACGATACTGAACAAAAACCCGAGCGGCACTCGCACGCGCTGAAAAATTCTTTTATCTTTCCAATTCATTCTGGCAGAATTTTACACCTTTTTTAGATTAAAAAAATAGTAAAAACTTAGAAATTGTATTTAAAAACTAAACGATAGGGGAATGTATTTCTTTAATTTTCTATTTTTGTCGTGTTATGGCGGCTCTTTGCAGACGCTTTTGCAATGCCTGGAAAACAATTTCAACCGGCGTGTCCATACAAATCCAATTTCCGCAAGCACGGCGGTTACAATTGATGCGGCAGTTGATGTCCCATCTTTCGACGCAAATGTCGTCAGGATTCGGACTTCCGTTGCGCCACCACTCGGTTGGTCCGAAGATGCCAACGACCGGAGTTTTGGCGGCAACGGCGATGTGGGTCGGCGCAGTGTCGCCGCCGACGTAAATTGTCGCCCGTTTTGCCAATTCATAAAAACCTTTTAAGGTTGGCTGGGCGAGCAAAACTCTGCCGGAGGCGCTTTGCCGCAAAACTTTCTGCGCTAAATTTTTTTCATTTGGCGCGGTTGTCACGACGCTGACTAAACTGTTTTCTTCCCATATTTTATCAGCTAGCGCGCCAAACTTTTCGGCGTGCCAGAGTTTTGTCGCCCAACCGCCCGCCGGATTTAGAATAGCAAAGTTGTCGCCCGTTTGTTTGATGATTTCGTCGGCTTCGGTTTGGTGTGTCTTTTCCGTAAAAATCGGAAATTCAAAATCGCCGGCGGGAACCCGAATACTGAGAGCCTTCTGCGCAAGAGTTAAATTTTTGCTGATAATGTGCGATTTTTGTTCGACTTCGACCGTGTCCGTTAGAAGAAAACGACTGGCAGGTTCGCGCAAATTTTGCTTGGCGAATCCGAATCGCCGCGCGGCTTTAGAAAATTTGGCGATGGTCGCAGACTTTAAAAGTCCCTGAAAATCCAGCCCGATGTCGAATTCAAATTCGCGCAATTGGCGCAGCTGGCGGCTGCCCTCAATCAAAATATTTTCAAATAATTTGCCGCCGCGCAAAGACCGCGTGTCAATTTCGATCAAGTTTTTTACGATCTGATTGCCGCGCAAAATTTCGGCAGAAGATTTCTCAACTACCCAGGAAATTTCTGCCGACGGCAGAGCGTTTCGAATGGCGGCGAGCGCGGGCAGAGTATGGACAATATCGCCGATGCTGCTGAGTCTGACTATGAGAATATTCATCTTTGATAATAAATTTTGCCTGAGTTTAGCAAAACGCCGAAACCTGCTCGAAAAATCTTTTTAACATAAACTTATCCTATTCCTGAAATTCAAACAATTATTAAAACTCTGGCAAATTTCGTCTAAAATGTTTTACTCTATCAATTTAGGAGCGCTCATCAAAATCTTTCGTCTATTTTATGAAAATGCAAAATCGTTTAGAGCGTGACGCGCGTCCGGCGTTGACATTTCTTACCGGAGAGATGCTCGCTGTGCCGATTCCGCTGGAGCGCGAAGAAGTCGTTCTGGGACGCGCGATGGAAGCGGATGTCCGCATCAACGACGTGAGTGTCGCGCGGCGGCACGCGCGTATCAACACCATTTTTGATTCGGCGAAAAATACAACTGAATATGTTTTAACAAATTTGGATTCGGGGAAAGGAACAATCTTAAACAATCGAAAAATCATACAGGAAGTTTTACGCGGCGGCGATAAAATAATTGTCGGCGAACATATTTTGCGCTTTGATCTGCTTGACGAAATTGACCGGGAATATCAGCAGCGGATTCGCCGTTTGGTCGCGCACGACGATTTGACAGGGCTTCTATCGAGTCGCTCTTTTTTCTCGGAATTACGCCGCGAGACGGCACAGGCAAAACAGGACAATCGACCGTTTTGCGTTTTGATGATGGACGTTGATTTTTTTAAGAATATTAACGATATTTTCGGACATTTGAAGGGCAGCAATGTTTTGGAGGAAATTGGGTTTTGCATAACATTTTGTTTGCGAAATGGCGATGTTGCCGCCCGGTTCGGCGGTGAAGAATTTGCCGCTTTTCTGCTTGACGCGGAGCTTCGGCAGGGACTTGTCGCGGCGGAAAGAATCCGCACGGAAATCGAAAATTATCAATTTAAAAGCCTTTGCCGAAAGCAGGGCGTGGCTGAAAGGCAAACAGTAACGGTTAGCATCGGAGTCGCCGCTTTTCCAAACGATTCCAAAGACCCGTTTGAATTGATTGAAATGGCGGATTCCGCGCTCTACCGCGCAAAACGCGCAGGCAGAAATCAGGTTTGCGCTTTCAAAGATTTAGCTTTTGAAGAAACGAATAAACCGTTTCCTTCGCGCCGGACGTAAAAGTTCCGAACAAATTTTGCAACTTTTGTTTCTCCTCAGACGTGAACACAAACGATAAAGTCGCGAAAAAGAAAAACATTTTTCTTTTTCGCGCGCGCACGTTTTTGACAAATTAAAAGCGGCGGACAACAAATTAAGGACAAGGACAATCTTAATTTTTCGTGCTAAACTTTTCCAGAACAGTTTCAAATTTAAAGTTAACAAACTTTTTTGAATTTTGAACCTTGAACTTTGAACCTTAAATTAAAAAGAAGTGATTACTAAACTCAACCTCGCTACCAAACCTTTTCGCAACCGCGCTCTGCCGTATTTGATTGCGATGCTTCTGCTTGCTTTAGCCGTGTCGGGCGGCACTTTAAGTTTTGCTAAACTAAGTCAAATTACCGCTCAAAATGAAAATGCGAAAAGCGAAATTTTGGCAATGGACACTGAACTCAAAGCCTTGAAGGGGAAAGGCGAATTAGTTCAGCAGCAATTAACGCCCGAACAGAGCGGGCTGCTGATTGCCACCCATAAACTCGTCGCCAATAAAACTTTCGGCTGGTCGCGGCTATTTGCCGATTTGGAAGCGGTACTGCCGGGCGGCGTGAGCGCTTCGCGCGTGACCGTTGAAAATGTTTATAAAGACGGCGACCAGACAAAAGCGGAACTCGAATTTGCCGCCCTCAGCCGCGATTATCAGAGCGTAATGTCGATGATTGAAAGAATGAATAATTCCGGCAACTTTCAAGCCGAACTGCGCGGGCAGGATTTACAGAAAACGGAATTTTCCAGTTTTACCGAATATACTCTGCGGCTCATTTACACGCCCCGTTCCGGATATTCAACCGCCGCGCCCGCCTCCGAAGTCGTTTCAACTCAAGGAGGAGGCGAATAGTTATGAATGAAGATTTGAAGCCGGACAATTCTGCTGAATCGAACACAGATTCAACAATTATCGTCAATGATTACGGGTCGGTGG